>JBJTWB010000276.1:0-2881 GCA_046081505.1 Bacteroidota bacterium
AACCGGAGTTCGTTTGCGTCACAAACCCTCTGGAATTATCATTGATAATACAGAAACGCGCTCGCAGCTTCAGAATAAGGAAAAGGCTATGCAGCTCTTGAAATCGCAATTGTATGAAATGGAATTGGCCAAAAGAAATGCGGCTCGTGATGAGATAGAGGCAGGGAAGAAGAAAATTGAATGGGGATCTCAAATTCGGAACTACGTTATGCAACCGTATAAATTGGTGAAAGATGTAAGAACCGGTGAAGAGACTAGCGACGTAGATAAAGTTTTAAACGGTGAAATTACCAACTTCCTCAAAGCCTATCTCATGGGTAAAGGAAAGGGAGTTGAACATACACAAGACGAATTATAACAACAATAACTCACACACAATGGAAAATTTCCGAATTGAAAAAGATACCATGGGCGAAGTAAAAGTGCCTGCTCATGTTTATTGGGGTGCACAGACAGAACGTTCTAGAAACAATTTCAAAATTGGACCCGAGGCCAGTATGCCAAGAGAAATAATTCAAGCGTTTGGAACTCTCAAAAAAGCTGCGGCTCATGCCAATCACGAATTGGGTGTGCTTCCAATTGAAAAGCGCGATGCCATTTCACGCGTTTGTGATGAGATTGTACGAGGTGAATTGTTCGATCAGTTTCCTTTGGTTATTTGGCAAACCGGTTCCGGTACCCAAAGCAACATGAATGTGAATGAAGTTGTTGCCAACCGCGCTCATGTATTAGCAGGTGGCCAATTGGGTGAAGGTGAAATGCTGTTGAATCCGAATGACGATGTCAATAAATCACAATCGTCAAATGACACCTATCCAACCGCAATGCACATGGCCGCATTTGAAGCTGTTGTGAAGACAACTATTCCAGGTGTAACGAAGTTGAGAAATACCCTTCACCAAAAGTCGAAGGAATTCATGCAGGTGGTGAAAATAGGAAGAACACATCTTATGGATGCTACCCCAGTAACATTGGGACAAGAATTGAGCGGATATGTTGCTCAATTGGATCACGGTCTGCGGGCATTAAACAATACCCTGTCTCACCTTGGTGAATTGGCTCTTGGAGGAACCGCAGTTGGAACAGGAATCAATACACCGAACGGTTATTCGGAATTGGTGGCCAAGAAAATTGCTGAATTCAGTGGTTTGCCTTTTACCTCAGCTCCAAATAAATTTGAAGCATTGGCCGCTCATGATGGTATTGTTGAAACCCATGGGGCACTGAAACAATTAGCAGTTTCATTGAATAAAATAGCCAATGACATTCGCATGATGGCCAGTGGTCCAAGAAGCGGAATTGGTGAAATTTTTATTCCTGAAAATGAACCCGGATCTTCCATTATGCCAGGTAAAGTGAACCCCACACAATGCGAAGCACTAACCATGGTGTGTGCCCAGGTGATGGGAAATGATGTTGCCATCACCGTAGGTGGAACGCAAGGTCATTATGAACTCAATGTTTTCAAACCCATGATGGCATACAACTTCTTGCAATCTGCCATTTTATTGGGCGATGCGTGCGTGTCATTTAACGACCATTGCGCCGTTGGAATTGAACCCAACTACAAACGCATAGACGAGTTGGTAAACAACTCACTCATGCTCGTAACCTCATTGAATACGAAAATTGGATATTATAAAGCAGCGGAAATAGCTAAGACAGCTCACAAAAATGGAACTACATTGCGTGAAGAAGCCATTCGCTTGGGGCATGTAACTGCTGAAGAATATGATGAAATTGTTGTTCCTGCTAAAATGGTAGGGAAACTTCCTGAATAATAGGTAACTTTAGACTATGTCAAACTCAAAAAATTACTGCGTAATCATGGCAGGTGGCGTGGGTTCACGCTTCTGGCCTATGAGCAGAACGGCATTCCCAAAACAGTTTCATGATATTCTTGGAACAGGTAGAACTTTGATTCAAATGACTTTTGATCGGTTTCTTCCCCTGGTGCCGAAAGAAAATATGCTGGTTGTTACCAATGAAAGGTACAAAGCGTTGGTATTGGAACAACTTCCTGAATTAAAAGAAGAACAAGTATTGTGCGAGCCCTTCATGCGAAATACAGCGCCGTGTGTGGCTTACGCTTCATTTTGGATTGCCGAACGTACGCAAGATGCAAATATTGTAGTGGCGCCAAGTGATCACCTTATTTTAAAGGAGAATGCGTTTGTTGCTGACATTGAATTGGCGTTCAAACAGGCAAACGAATCTGGAAATCTAGTTACACTGGGTATAAAGCCCACACGTCCAGATACCGGTTATGGCTACATTCAATGGGCCGATGTAAAGGAAACTCCTGAAAGTCAGGTGAAAAAAGTAAAGACCTTCACAGAAAAACCAAACCTAGAACTTGCAAAAGATTTTATTGAAAGTGGCGATTTTTACTGGAATTCTGGAATTTTCATTTGGACCCTTCCATCTATTTTACAGGCATTTCAAAAGCATTTACCTGAAATGTATGCACAGTTTGAAGAAGGCAAAGGAAAATATGGTACGGCTAGTGAGAAATCTTTCATTGCTAACATGTACAGTACATGCGAAAACATTAGTATTGACTACGGTGTAATGGAAAAAGCTAAAAACGTTAATGTAGTTCTAAGTGATTTTGGATGGAGCGATTTAGGTACGTGGGGAAGTTTGCATACCCATCTTCAAAAAGATGAGCATAACAACGGTACCGTTGGAAAACATGTCATGCTTTACAACTGCTCAGATTCTGTGGTGCATGTGGAAGGAGAAAAACTGGTGGTACTGCACGGATTAAATGGATACATTGTGGTTGACGCAGGACATTCACTTCTCGTATGTAAAAAGGAAGACGAGCAAAAAATTAAGCAATTCGTTAACGATATAAAAATGAAAAAAGGAGAATCAT
>JBJTWB010000277.1:0-8366 GCA_046081505.1 Bacteroidota bacterium
TGAAACGCAAAAAGGGTTTTTCATTGTTGAGTATTCCGACGGAACAAGAAAAAAATTCTATCGGAATTGATGCTTCCGTTTCACACAACTCACCTCGAAGCTGGTTTAGATGAAGCCGGACGCGGATGCCTTGCAGGGCCAGTAGTTGCAGCAGCGGTAATATTACCCGAGGGTTTTTCAAATCCACTTTTGAATGACTCGAAACAGATGACTGAAAAAAACAGAAACATCTTGCGAGACATAATAGAAAACGAGGCCTTAGCATGGAATGTACAGTTTTTATCTCCTCTGGAAATAGACGAACTGAATATACTTCGCGCTTCAATAACAGGAATGCAGCGTGCAGCAATGCAACTGAATCCGAGACCACTGCACCTATTGGTAGATGGCAATCGATTCTATAAACTTGAAAATTTCAACCACACGTGCATGATTAAAGGCGATGCTCGTTTCATGAACATTGCTGCGGCCTCAGTGTTAGCGAAAACGCACAGAGACGAACACATGCGTTTATTGCATGAACAATTTCCGGTATATGGTTGGAATAAAAATATGGGTTATCCAACCAAAGCACACAGAGAGGCCATTCGCCTGCATGGGTCGTGTGAACATCACCGCATGACCTTTGCGTTATTACCGAAACAATTGAAAATGGACGGATTCGATTAACTTCGCATGCAAATGCAACTCAGAGCTGAGAACATAAAAAAGCAATACGGAAAAAGGACTGTTGTTCAGGACGTTTCATTTGAGGTGAATCAAGGTGAAATTGTGGGGCTTTTAGGACCCAACGGGGCAGGCAAGACAACAAGCTTTTATATGGTTACCGGTTTGGTGCAGCCCAACGCAGGCAAAGTACTTTTAGATGAAGTGGAGATTACCAATTTGGCCATGTATCAAAGGGCGAAGCGCGGAGTTGGTTATTTGCCTCAAGAAGCATCGGTATTTCGTTCCTTATCAGTAGAGGATAATATTAAATCGGTATTGGAATTGACCAAACTTTCAAAAGCTGAACAAAAGGAAAAGCTTGAGCAATTATTGGCTGAATTCGGATTAACTGAAAAAAGAAAATTTGTTGGACATCACCTTTCAGGAGGAGAGAGACGAAGAACCGAAATAGCACGCGCATTGGCTACTGATCCGAAATTTATTCTACTTGACGAGCCATTTGCGGGAGTTGACCCAATTGCTGTTGAGGATATTCAAAGAATTGTTTGGAAGTTGAAAGAAAAAAACATTGGAATCTTAATTACAGACCACAACGTACAAGAAACCCTGACCATTACGGACAGGGCTTATTTGTTGTACGATGGAAAAATTTTGAAGTCGGGCACTGCCGAGGAGCTTGCTTCAGATGAGCAGGTTCGGAAGGTGTATCTCGGTCAAAATTTCGAGTTGAGAAAAAAATCAAGCAGCACGATATAAGCGCTCTACTTCTTCCCAATTAATTACGTTAAAGAATGCCGTTATGTAATCAGGTCGGCGGTTCTGATAATTCAAGTAGTAGGCGTGTTCCCAAACATCTAGGCCTAAAATTGGGGTTCCACCACATCCAATACCGGGCATTATTGGGTTGTCTTGGTTTGCAGTAGAGCACACTTCAAGTTTGCCATCTTTCACACATAACCACGCCCATCCAGAGCCAAAACGAGTGGTTGCAGCCTTTGTAAATGTTTCTTTGAAGCCGTCGAATGATCCGAATGATTCATTAATTGCATTCTCCATGGTCGAAGTCAATTGCCCACCGGTTGGAGATAGAATCGTCCAAAAAAGATTGTGGTTGTAGTAACCTCCACCGTTATTACGAACGGCAGGCATGTCTATGCAAGCATGTAAAATTTCAACAATTGACTTTCCTTCTAAATCAGTACCAGCAATAGCGGCATTTAGGTTATTGGTGTATGCTGCGTGGTGTTTGCTGTGATGAATTTCCATGGTGCGAGCGTCAATATGAGGCTCTAATGCTGAGTAAGCATATGGTAGTTGTGGTAGTTCGAATGACATAACTTTTTTTTGCGAATTTAACGCCATCGAAGGTTGACAAAAAAACTTTTGTTACAAACTCTTTAATGTGCTTGAACCAACTTATCTTTGTAGCTTATCACGTAATTTCAAAGACTTTCATACATGGGCTTATTTGGATTTCTCACGCAAGAGATTGCTATTGATTTGGGTACGGCAAACACCATTATTATTCAGAACGACAAAGTTGTAGTTGATGAGCCGTCAATTATTGCTCGTGACCGAGTTACCAGTAAAACCGTGGCGGTTGGGCGATTAGCCCAACAAATGCACGGTAAAACGCATGAAAACATCAAGACCATTCGCCCGCTGAAAGACGGGGTAATTGCCGACTTTCACGCTGCCGAAGACATGATAAAGGGAATGATTAAGATGATTAACAAAGGGAGTAAGCTGTTTCAGCCTTCTCTTAGAATGGTAATCTGCATTCCTTCAGGTATTACAGAAGTTGAGAAACGTGCGGTTAAAGATTCAGCTGAGCATGCCGGGGCAAAAGAGGTTTATTTGATTCATGAACCAATGGCTGCGGCTATTGGTATTGGTGTTGATGTGGAAGAGCCCATGGGAAATATGATTATTGATATTGGAGGAGGTACTTCTGAAATTGCGGTCATTGCGTTAGGCGGAATTGTAACAGACAAAAACATACGTGTTGCCGGTGATGAATTGACTCAAGACATCGAGGACTATATGCGCAGGCATCACAATATTTTGATTGGAGAGCGCACGGCAGAGCAAATTAAAATTGAAGTTGGTGCTGCCATTGATGATCTTGAGAATCCGCCGGCGGAATACAGTGTTCGTGGTCGAGATCTTGTTACCGGAGTTCCAAAAGAAATTTTGGTTTCGTATAAAGAAATTGCCCACGCACTGAATAAATCAATTTCTAAAATTGAAGAGGCCATTATGAGCTGTTTGGAGAATACTCCGCCTGAGTTGTCAGCGGATATTTTCAAAACAGGAATTTATCTTGCAGGTGGAGGGGCGTTGTTGCGCGGGTTAGATGTGCGCATTAATCGCAAAACAAAACTTCCAGTTCACGTGGCAGATGATCCTCTTCGTGCGGTTGCGAGAGGTACAGGCATTGCCTTGAAGAACATCAATCGTTTCCAATTCTTGATGCGCGAGTAATAGGGTGTCATGAGTAATTTACTTGCACTTCTTCAGCGGTATTATGTGTTGTTGATGTTTTTAATTCTGCAAGTGTTTGCTTTGATTACGTTATTTTCTGAGAACAACTTTCATCGCAAAGAATTCATTCGACACAGTTCAGACTTTGCTGGTTGGATTTATGAAAAGCGTGACAACTTTACAAGTTACTTGAGGCTCTCTGAAATCAATGATCAATTGGCGTTAGAAAATGCCATGCTACGAAGTTTATTGCCCGAAAATTATCTACAGCTTGATTCGGCATCGTTACAAGAATTAAATGCAAAAGGCCAGATTTTATTTAAGTATACTCCTGCAAAGGTGGTGAATGTAACGGTAAGTCGAAAAAGGAATTACATTACCGTTAACCGAGGAATGGCGGCTGGAATTGAACCTGAGATGGGAGTAATATCCAACGGTGCTATAGTGGGGATAGTTAGCAGTGTAAGTCAGCATTACTCGGTGATTATGCCGGTATTGAATACAAAATTTCAGGGGTCGGTTAAAATGAAAAACAGTGGTGAGTTTGGAATTCTTGAATGGTTGGGAGGAGATCCAGATTATGCCTATGTGAAAGAAATGCCTAAGCATGTTTACATCCAGGTTGGAGACAGCGTAGTGACTACAGGATACTCAAGTCACTTTCCTGAAGGAATCATGGTGGGAAAGGTTGAAGCATTGGAAGACAAACCAGAAGAGAACTTCCATAGGGTAAAAGTAAAACTTGAGACAGACTACAGAAAATTGGGGTGGGTACAATTGGTTAAGAATATTTATAAGATTGAACAAGATTCAATCTTACAAAGACAAATTCAAATGGACGGAGGTGAAGAATGATGCGCTATGTGAACATATTCATTTTTGTGCTTATTCAGGCATTAATAATTAGCCGAATTCAGTTGTTCGATGGCTTAATTATCCCCCTTTTATACATTTTCCCCCTACTAATGTTTCCTTTTGAAACGCCTAGGTGGTTGCTTTTGTTGGTGGGTTTGAGCACAGGAGTATTAATGGATCTATTCACGGGTCCTCCTGGACTTCACACTTCGGCGTGTTTAACACTGGCTTTCTTTCAACCGATTGTCCAAAAGTTATTGTCGCCTCGAGAGGGCTATGACTCATTACAAAGCCCAACCATTCATAAAATGGGCATATCGTGGTACTTAACATATGCCGGATTTTTGACCTTTTTGCATCACGCATGGCTCATCTTCTTCGAATTCTTACGTTGGGATAACTTTCTGTACCAACTGCTTCACATTTTGTTAAGTACTCTTGCAACTTTATTGCTGATGATTTTGGCGCAACTCTTAATTTCGCCAAACAAATCCAAGTAACTTTTTAGTGAATAACAACAGGCAATACACCTTTTTACTCATTGTAGCGAGTGTTTGCTTAATTTATATTGTTCGCTTGTTTATGTTGCAGGTTGCAACAGATGAATGGAAGAACAAGGGGTCTCGTCTCACAGAGCGTGAGGTTGTCATATATCCGTCTAGAGGAAATATTTTAGATCGAAATGGAAAAGTTTTGGTTGAGAATCAAACGGTTTATGATCTCATGGTTTTACCAAAGGAAATGCAGCCTTTCGATACCAATCATTTTTGTCAATTAATTAACCTCCCCGTTGAAGAGTTGCGTGATGCGTTGAAAAAAGCGGTAACGTATCCGAATGTGAAATACAAACCCTCTCCGGTGGTAAAGCAAATATTGCCAGCAGAATATGCGGTATTTGCAGAAGAACTGCACAAGTTTCCAGGTTTTTTTGTTCAGGCTAGAACCCTTCGTATTTACCCCGAAAGTCTTGGAGCACTTGTATTGGGTGATGTTGGTGAAGTAACAAAAGAAATTTTGGAGAAAAATCCGGATTACCGAAAGGGAGACTATATTGGTTTAAATGGTATTGAGAAGGCCTATGAAGCGGAGTTGAGAGGAAAGCGGGGTATTCGTTATGTTTATCGTGACAACCTAGGTGTAGAGCATCCGGTTGCAGAAGGAAGATTAGATAGTGCGGCTCATGAAGGCCAAGACCTAATTGCTAGCTTAGATGCTGAATTGCAGAAATACGGTGAGATGCTGATGCAAAATAAACGCGGGTGTATTGTTGCCATAGAGCCTGCCACTGGAGAAATTCTTGCGTTGGTTTCTGCACCTACGTTCGACCCGAACTTATTGGTGGGGAGGGCTCGAGGTAACAATTTTGCACAACTGGCGTCTGATCCGCTCAAACCGCTGTTCAACAGAGCCACACAAGCGCAGTATAGGCCGGGCTCTATTTTTAAAATTGCTCAGAGTTTAACCGCGTTGCAAATTGGTGCAATTACACCCCAGACGGTTATTCCATGCAATAGGGCGCTCATTGGTTGTCACGGTGGTCACAGTGCTGATGATTTGGAAATGGCCATTGTACATTCATGCAACCCCTATTTCCGAGGTGTTATGCAACGTGTCGTAGAAGCCAACAGAGATCCAAACAGCAGAAACAATGATGCCGCCATTGGTCTTGGAATTTGGCAAGAACAAATCATGAAATTTGGATTTGGAGGAAATATGGGGAGCGATTTACCGAACCTCAAAATTGGAAAAGTGCCGGGTCCAGATTATTACGATAAACGATACGGTAAGGGTGGATGGAATTATGCAACCATTTATTCCATTAGTATTGGTGAGGGAGAGCTTCTAATTAACCCTGTTCAAATGTGTAATTTGGCCTGTATTGTTGCAAACCGGGGTTTTTATTACCCGCCTCACACCGTGAAGAAAATTGGAAGAGAGGGTACAGCACGTCAAGAGTACCTTGAAAAAATTGATGTAGGAGTAAACAGATCTTATTTTGAAACGGTGGTAAACGCTATGGAAAAAGTTGTTGGTCCGGGTGGAACCGCCAACAGTGCAAAACTTTCAGACATAGTTATTTGCGGTAAAACAGGAACGGTTCAAAATGAACCGAAAGAAGACCATAGCGTCTTTGTTTGCTTTGCACCCAAGGATAATCCAAAAATTGCTCTGGCGGTTTATGTTGAATACGCCGGCTTTGGCGGCACATGGGCTGCTCCAATAGCCAGTTTAATGATTGAAAAATATTTGAAGGGCACAATTACAAACCTTGAAAAAGAAAAGCAAATTCGCGAAGCACGCATTTTGAATTATGTCAACTAACACCTCCACCAAGTTGAATATTGACTGGGTTCTTGTAACCCTATATGCGCTGCTTGTCATATTGGGTTGGTTTTCAATTTACAGTGCAGCGTATAATCCAGAATTTCCTTCACCACTTACATTTTCCGAGGAATATGGAAAACAGGCCGTTTGGATTGGCGTCTGTTTAATACTCATCATTGTCATACTCTACCTTGATGCCGAAGTATTTAACAAGTTTGCGATTTTTATTTATGCCTTTTTTGTTTTGCTGTTGATGCTCGTATTGGTGGTTGGAAAGGAAGTGAATGGAGCCAAGGCTTGGTTTGGAATTGGTGATTTCGGAATTCAACCTTCCGAGTTTTCTAAAATTGGCGTTGGACTTTTTCTTGCGCGGTATATTTCGATTAATTCATCACAATTTAAGAACTTGCGAATTCGTGCCTATGCCTTAGCAGTTGTAGGATTTCCTGCCGGACTTATTTTACTTCAACCCGACGTTGGCTCTGTTCTAACCTTTTTGGCGTTTATTCTTGTCATGTATCGCGAGGGCCTTTCGGGGAATGTACTCATTTTTGGATTCGCTAGTGTCTTCGTTGCTACATATAGTATTGTAGTTGGATCAGGAACAACGAACTATCCATATTTCGGCTACCAGAGCTCAGTTTGGACCTTCATCATGGTGTTAGTTGTACTTGGTATTCTTGCACTTTTTGTAGTAAAGCAATTTGTTGTGCCGCGCTCTCGGAGAATGATCAATACCATTGTGGTGGCTTCAACAATTTTCGCAAGCGGAATGGCCTACTCTATCAATTATGTGGTAGACCATGTATTGGAACCACATCATAAAGAACGAATTTATGTAATGCTTTCGCTACCCGTAGAGCGAGAAGACGCAACATATAATTCTGAAATGGCCAAAATTACAGTCGGTTCAGGTGGGTTTTTTGGTAAGGGTTTTCACGAAGGGCCCATGACACAGAACAACTATGTACCCGAACAGTGGACAGACTTTATTTTTAGCGCTGTAGCCGAAGAGTGGGGATTCATTGGCAGTACCTTGGTTATCTTGTTGTTTTTTGCGCTCATTTTTCGCCTGGTAACAGTTGCAGAAAGACAGCGCTCACAATTTTCTCGTATATACGGATATTGTGTTGCTGCAATTCTTTTTATGCATTTATTGATTAACGTTGGAATGGTTCTGGGCCTTGCACCAATTATTGGAATTCCTTTGCCTTTTTTTAGTTATGGCGGCTCCTCATTGATGGCCTTTACCATCTTGCTTTTCATTATGATTCGATTAGATGCCGAAAGACTTTCGATTTTCAGATAAAGAGGAAACATTTATTTGATTTTTGTTTTGGTTAACAAAAGAGTGTTCGAAAGACGGCTGAACCGACTCAATTTCAACAAGTAACCTTTTTACTTTTCAAGCGTAGAAAAACCAATTCCTTGCTATGAAAAACCTTCTTGTTTATATTTTTATTCTAATCACCGGTTCGGTTTATGCGAATTCGGATTTGTTTTTTATTGAGAACAATGGCGATATACACAATGAACGCGGAGGTGTTGAATCACCTTCATTTTATCTCAGTTCCAATGAATTTGATTTGTTCGTTTACGCGAATCAAATTAGTTATCAATTTAAACGACCAAACAATACAGGATTCATAGCGGAAAAAGTAAGTGTTCAACTCGACGGTGCCAACCAAAACGCAACCGTTGAAAGTGAAAAACCGTGTGCTCCTGTTTGGAGAATGGGTTTAAAAAGAAATACCTCGAAATCATTGCTGATTCGTGACGTATATCCAGGCGTGGATTGGAGAATATTTATTCAGGAATCTGGTGTGAAATATGAGTTTTTAGCAAGAGATAAAGCAGCGGCGACTCAAATTCAATTGAATGTTTTGGGTGCTGAAGCCGTTTCATTAATTGATGACAAGCTTTACATTCAAGGGGAATTGGGTGATGTTGTTGATGACCGACCAGTTTACTTTTTGAATGGAAAAAGTATGAATGGCGCTTTCATTGTTGACGGGAATAAAGTGAAATTTGAT
>JBJTWB010000278.1:0-2452 GCA_046081505.1 Bacteroidota bacterium
ATGAATACCATGCATTTGTCCTTATCTGACTTGAATTTACAACCGGGCGTATACTTCGTTTCTATCATTTCAAATGGAAGGAAACAAACAGCGCCATTTTATTTTCAGAATTAACACGTGTTGTGAAAGTGTATTTTGTACACACTATAAAATTGATATATTCGCATTAGAACTTAACCTAAACAAACAATATGAACCACTTGTATAAATTTGGACTTGTACTGTTCGGTATTGTGGTTGGTCTAAGTACTAGTTATGCTCAAAAAGTAACTGGGAAAGTTGTAGACCAAGACAATAAGCCGGTACCTGGTGCAATCTTGATGATTCCTGGAACTGCAATTGGAACCGCTTCCGACGGATCAGGGATGTACACGTTAAACACTGGTGCTGGTAACTTTACCATTGAAGTGAAAACACTCAATTTCGAAACGGTGAAACAAAGTGTTACGGTAAAAGATAAGGAAATCATTACATTAAATTTCCAATTAACCACAACCTCCATGACCTTAGACAATATTGAAATTGTTGGTTATGGCGTAGAGCGAAACAGACCAGGTACTGGATCTGTTGCTAAAATTTCGGGTAAGGATATCACAGCCATTCGTACTCCGAGTTTTGAAGCAGCTCTACAAGGACAAGCAGCAGGTCTTCAAATATCACAAGGATCAGGGATTGCGGGTTCTGGTTCTTTGGTGAGAATTCGAGGCATTGGTTCAATTTCAGCCGGTGGCGACCCTTTGTACATCATTGATGGTATTCCAATGACACAAGATTACTTCCTTCGTGGAAACAGCGGCGCCATGAATAACAATCCATTGGCCACTATTAATCCGAGTGATATTGAAAAAGTTGAAGTTCGGAAAGACGCTGCTGCTGCGGGTGAATATGGCTCACGAGCAGCCAACGGTGTAATCATTATTACCACGAAAAGAGCGAAAGAAAAGGGTTGGAAGTTTGAATACGGCGTAAACAGTGGAATTTCTACACCTGCCTCACGGCCAAACATGCTTAACACAGAAGAATATTTGCGTATTCGTCAAGAAGCATGGGAAAATGATGGTGGAACGGGATATGTTTGGCTTCCAAATTTTTCATCTGCCACCGACGATGCTGCAACGCGAAAAGCTGCATACATGAATGCAATGAAAACAGATACCGATTGGGTGTCTCAAACCATTGGAAGAGGAAGTAAATACGGTGTTAATTTCGGAGGAAGATACGGAGCTAAAAATGCCAGTGTTTATTTTTCAATGGCCTATGATAATAACGAGAGTTTCCTACTTGGAAATAGCTATAAAAGAATTGCTGCGCGTGTGAATCCAGAGTTTAAACTTGGAGATAAACTTCGTTTGAATCTTTCACTGTCGGGAACACGTGGGTTAAACAAACGTGTTGATGCGGCTTGGAGCGGTGGATTAGGTGATGCCATGTCGAACGCACTTCCCTTCTACCCTGTTCAAGATTCAACAGGTGCCTTTTATTATTGGAGAGATGAATTTGGAAATGTGAAAAATCCAGTGGCTTACCGCGAACAATTGCGTTGGACCACCGTTGAAGATCGCATGATCAATACGGCACGTTTAATTTATATGCCTGTGAAGAATGTCATCTTCGTTGCAACAGGTGGATATGATTGGATGCAAATTGGTGAAAATAGACTAACTCCAGCAACTTTTGACTTATCAAATGGGCAAGGAAGTTACAGTCGCGACGAACGTATTGTTCGAAACAAAAGCACCAACATTACAGGAGAATGGGGAAAGGAAATTGCAACAGACATGAACTTCTCTGCACTTGTTGGTTTCGAATATCAAACATCGAAAACCGAATTCAGTAACAACTACATCCCCAACTTAACAGACGCTTATACTGAATTATCAGACATCTCAGATGTGCCCGTAACTCAAGTTGTTCGCAATGTATACAACCCAACTGAATTCAGTTTCATGGGATTCTTCACGAAAATGAAATGGGATTACAAAGGAAAGTACTTTGTTGAGGGCACCTTCCGTAGAGATGGTAGCTCGCGATTCGGTGTAAATAACAAATTTGGTAATTTCCCTTCTGCATCTGCAGGATGGATTATCTCTGAAGAAAATTTCCTAAAAGACAGTAAGAAAATCAATTTCATGAAACTTCGTGCTTCATGGGGATTAACAGGAAACTCAGATATTCCAGCCAATGCACAGTATGCGTTGTATTCTGCAGTAAATAATGGTATTTTCTATAATCAGGATTCCATTATTTTTCCCCAGCAAGCTGGAAACCCCAATTTAAAATGGGAAACTACTTCAAACTTCAGTGTTGCATTAGAGACCGGTTTCTTGGAAGACCGCTTCACTGTGATCCTTGAAGGTTACCGCAAATACAGTAAAGATGTCTTGATGAATGTGAGTTTACCCGCGTCTACCGGATTCACCAATTTCTGGGACAATGTTGCCGAAGTTAAAAA
>JBJTWB010000279.1:0-8531 GCA_046081505.1 Bacteroidota bacterium
ATTTTGAATGTAAAAGCTAGGTGCTACAAATTCAATTGGAATATTTCTATTGTCTGTATTAATTCCCGTAATGAGTGCTTTACCAATGCTGATATCAATATCATGAGGCACCAATGCATCAACTACAATACTAAGTTCTAGTTTGTTATTTTTTGCCGTTTTGCTCACGTTTTCAATATCGCATAAAAGTATTCCTTCGTTGTCACTCATGATTATACGAGGTTTCATGAAGTTATCTCTTGTATAGGTGTATCTTACATTGATGCCTCTTACGGGTTGACCTTTGAATGTAATAAGCACGGGCAACTGCATTTTATAATTGTTCGAAGCGTTGAGTTGAATCAACTTCACGGGAGTGTCAAATCGAAGTTCAGAAATGATACCTCTAATTTCGGAAAAGAGCTCATTGTCGAGGAAAATTTCTTGGCCAGACTCAGTTGTGAATTTATTTACTTCGGTCCAATAGGGTTTTAAAGTGAATAAACCGTGATAGAGTAGGTCAATGGCTGCTGGGATATTGTAATTTGCTTTAGCTTCTTTTCCTTTGGTTAGAAAGTCAAACGCTACCCGAAGGGTTTCTTGTTTTTTCGCTTCTTTTTTTTGTTGGTAATCAAACTTGTTGAGTCTGTAATAAACGGCATAAGTTGACTTGTCTTCCCATACGCCTGCAACCTCGTAATCTTCTAATTGTTCGCTTGAAGATGTTTGGATGTTCGAGGTAAAGCTTTCTGAGAATGCCTTATTCACTTCCATGGAGCTGAAAAAGGATTGACCTTCAACCTTGACACTAATTTCGGTTGCCAGATCGTTCAAAGCTAGTTTTTTGGCTATTGCTTGATAGTCTAATGGCTGCGAAATTTTAGAACATTGTGCAATACCAATGTAATACGCGCCATTAACGGGCCTGGCATCTACCCATTCTGGTTTAGGTTGTGGCACGTCTTTTTTCGTATCCACTACCACTTTCTCTTTACCACAAGAAATAAAGAGGACGAACAGAAAAAGTATGTAGTGGGCTTTGTTCATGTTACTTGACAAGGTTTAACATTTCTTTTGCTAAGGTATTCGCAATTTTCGTAGCGCTCTCAATGTAAATGGTATTCGCAAGTTCTTGGGGATCTGCAAGGTTTTTTCTTCCATTTAACATGTTTTTAAGAGCATTGCGGTCTGAATAATTGGTGTTTACAACATTGCCATTTGCGGGATACAAATTGTTTCCGTTACCTCCATACACAACATACAATACTTCATCTTTTTTCTTGTCTGTAACAATCTCAGTTTTAAGCAATCCTCCTGTTTCTAGAGAAGTAAGTTTATATTGAATACTCACATTGGCTTCACAATAATTGTAATATTCATCATAAGTGACCGGCTTAAATTCTGTATCGTAGTATGTCTTTCCTTCGGCATTAACTTTTTGCACTTGATAGGATTCGAAACCATTTCTTGTAACCTTTCTCAACTGTCCGTTACTAACCGTGTGGTTCAGAACGGTTCCTGTGATGATCGCTTTGGCGCCGGCAATTTTTCCAATTTCTACTGCATTGGATTCCGAAAACACCCCACTCATTTGAAATTTTTGCTCGTTGAGAATGGTTTGTAAATTTTCTCTATCTACAACATTCATAAAGGGGTCCTTAACCGTAGTTAGGGCGTTTAATATGTAGGCACCAGCCTTGGTATCGGCGCCGTTCACATTGGTTCCATTTTGGAAAGGCATTAAAGCCATGGTATACATGCCTTTTTGAATGCATTGCTCCATGTATTTCTCAGTTTCTTTATAGTTCAATTTTTTATCATGAACTTTTGAGAAATTCTCATGCGAAGCGCGGTATCTCTTTGCGTTAAATTCCTCAATGCCTTTCTGATAGAGTGGTTCAGCATAAGCAATATCCTTTAAATTTTCTGCATCTTTAAATGAAGGATCCCATTTTGAAATTTCAGTAAATTGATTTTCAGCTTCCTTGAATTTTGATTCTTCTAAAAGTTTGGTTCCGTCTTCATAAAGCTCGTTCAAATATGCTTTTTTCGTTTTTTCGAAATCGCTTACTTGATAATCAGGAACCGTGAGTTGAACTCCAACTCCAGCAATTCTATTTTTGTAATCAATTGCTGTTTGGTATGCATAAACGGCTTCTCTTTTTGTTCCGAAATTATTTCTCTGAGTGAATTCGTTCAGCTTTAGATTGAGCACAAGTTGTGCGTTCTTTTTTAAACCAATTTGTGCATCGAGATTGCTTCGCTTTTTTTGCACAGCCGTGTAATAGCTATCTGCGGCCTCATTGGTAAGACCTGCAGCTTCTTGCTTCGCACCTAGCTTTGTGTAGTACTTACTGTTGTGGCAACTAGAAAGAACTACAAGCGAGAAAAGGAATATAAAAAAAGTGTAGCGTTTCATTTTATTTAGATTGTAAGAATTCGTTTAATTCTTCAATTGTAGAATCAAAACCAAAAGCATCGTTAATAATATAGTAATTGTTAGTGTCGAAACAATAGTCGTAGGCAAATTTCGCAAAGTCCAATTTCGTTTCTTCAAATCCGAAAACAGAAAGCATTGTTTTTACTTGTTCAGAGGTAAAGCAATTGGCTTTGATAATTTGTTTTGCGGTAGACAATTTCGTTTCATCGAATCCCTTTGAACTCACATTTTGAACTGATTTTGCGAATGAAGCGTCATCCATGGATTTCAAACATCCAGAATTCACCGATACAACTACTTTTCCATTACCCGTATTTGTAGTTTGATTGGTAGTGGTTTGGTTTGTTGTTTCAACACCGTTTATTTTGGTTGTGCTCGTAGTTGTGGTGGTTGAAGTCACTTTGGTATTTACATTTTGTGTGGTTCCAAGATCTGCACCATCTACGTTCATGTTCATTCCAAAATTAACACCATCTACATTCATGTTCATAGACACGTTCCCTCCATTTTGGCCATCACCTGCCGAAATATTCATTCCCACTTGACCTCCGTTCTGACCATCTTTTGCTGAAATGTTCATTCCCACTTGTCCACCGTTCTGACCATCGTTTGCTGAGATGTTCATACCCACTTGTCCGTCCTTAACAGAAATGTTCATTCCTACCTGACCCACGTTTTGACCATCATTTGCGGAAATATTTACTCCAACTCCGCCTGTAGTTCCGGTGGTATTGGTATTGATGGACACGTTTCCTCCTGTATTTTGGGTGTTGCCTGAAGTTGAATTTTGAGATTGTTCGTAGTTGGGATCATCAGCAACAGCAAATTGTTTGTTTGGATTGTCTGTATTTACGGATGTTGTGGCTGAAACAGGATTTTCGGTATAGTAGCGAAGTACATATTCTCCCTTTTTGTTTTTCTTAACAATGTACGTTACTTCCATACCTTGGTGGCAAGCAAAATTGTTATTAGAGAAATCAGCAAGGCTGGCATCTTCAAAATCAATTCGGCATTGGAAGAATTCTGAGGTGAGTCCTTGTATTTTAACATTAGCCTTGGGTTGATCATTTTGCGATTCACCGTTTAGGTATACGGTGAATTTTTCACCCGCTTCGCTGTAGATAACGGCATTCATTTGACCGAAAGAGAAATTGAAGGCTACGAGAAGGGTGAATAGGAGTAAGGTTGATTTCATGCAATTTTATTTTAGCAGGGTAAAGTTAGTTTATTCTGAGTTGTTAATAAACTTTATGCCAAAATTTTATCGAATTTATCGAGCTACAATTTAACGGTAGCAATTACATTTGGGCCATAATATCTCATGGAAAAGAAAAAAGTCGTGGTCGTTGGAGCCGGTAGAAGTGCAACGCACCTGATAGAATATCTGGCAAATCTGGCTGAGGAGCAAATCATTGATTTGGTTGTTGCTGATATAAACCTTTCGCATTGGGCGCACTTAGTCGGTGTCGATTGTGTAGAAATTAATATACACGATGCTCAAAAAGTAAGGCAAATTCTAAGTGGTGCATTTTGTGTGGTATCTATGGTGCCTGCAGATTTTCACATCCTCATTGTTCGTCCGGCTGTTGAAATGGGAATACATGCATTCACACCAAGCTACGTTTCAAGTTCAATCCATGAATTGAATGATTTGGCTTTAGCGAATGACGTTTTGATCTTAAATGAAATGGGCGTTGATCCGGGTATTGATCACATGTCAGCTATGGAATTGATTCATAGAGTTAAGTCACAGGGTATGCGCATTGAATCATTTGAATCGTATACAGGAGGGCTGGTAGCTAGGAGATCAGATACAAACAAATGGGGATATAAAATTTCCTGGAACCCACGGAACATCGTTCTTGCGGGATCATCGGGACATGCGTTGTTCCGTGAAAATGGAAAGGATCGTTTGCTACCCTACGGTAAGTTATTTTCGGAGGTAGTTGAGGTAAAGGCGGCTGATAATGAGAGTTACGAGGGATATGCGAATCGGAATTCTTTAACATATGTTGAGGATTATGGTTTAGAAGATGCATTAACAGTTAAACGTGGAACTTTGAGAAAACAAGGGTTCTCTCGTGGTTGGAATTTTTTAGTTCAGTCGGGCTATACAAATGATGCAACACTTGTTCCGTCGACTATTTTAACTTGGAATGACTTATCGATTTCTCTCTTAGGTGAGGAAAGTGTTCATTCATTAAAAAGCGACAATGAATTGTATATTCAACTTGATGAATTGGGTTTGTTTTCAGAAAAGCAATTAAAAAAAGAATCTCAGTCATGTGCTGCTCATTTGCAGAATTTATTGGAGGAAAAGTGGCGACTGGAGCAGGGTGATTCGGATAAAATTGTGATGGTTCACAGACTTCGTGCTATCAGAGATGCTGAGGTTTTTGAGTACACATCTTCATTGGTAATTGAAGGTGAGAATGAACGCCATACTGCTATGTCAAAAACGGTTGGAATGCCCATTGCTTTTGCAGTGGAACGAATGATTCGTGGGGAAATTAAAGAAAGAGGGGTTCGGCTTCCTATATTGCCAGAATTGTATCTGCCAATTCTTGCCGATTTAAAAAAAATTGGTGTGGAGTTTATTGAAAGTGAATCAATATGTTCATAAAATTAAAATTGGGTATCATGCTTTTGTTCATTGTGCGTAGCATGTTTGGACAAGAGTTTCGGGATTGTCCGAAATTTAATGAGCATATTCAATGGAGATCGGAAGAGACGTATCGCCAACAAAATGACACAGCACGTGCGGTTCTAAGATGGCTTTGTCAGACTCCTTTTTCAGACCAAGTTGTTGTGCGGTCAAAAGCATCTTTGTTTGTGATGGAATGGGTTGCTGGTCATCCAGATTATAAATTTAAGGTTGATGAAGAGTTTTGTTTCGGAACTCGGTTGTTTACAGAAGAATTGTATTTGGCCTATTTGTTTGGTAATATTCAGAGTCAGCTAAAAAAGGAATCATTCCAATCGCAGCCAGAAGCTGGATTGGAAGTGGTAGCTGAACTTTCTTCCTTTTCGAAAGTTTATTCCAAAGACCGATTTATTCACGAATTGCAGAAGGCTTCAAGAAAAAATGAGCTTTCAGATTTTTATTTGAAATATTGCAATTACAAGCACTAAGATGAAGCAGTTTAATGTTCCCACTACATACAGATCCCAAATTTTGGGAGCCATTAAATCGTATAGAAAAAAGCAAGATCCGAGAAAGCAAAACTTCTCACCAACGGAAATAAAGCTGAGTGGCACCACCTTATTTCTGCCTCGACATTTTGGTTTCTGTTATGGTGTAGAAAATGCCATTGAAATTGCATTTCAAACCATACATGAAAATAAGGGAAGAAGGATTTTCATGCTTGGTGAAATGATTCATAATCCGCTTGTAAACCAAGATTTAATTGATTTTGGAGTTCAATTTTTAGTAGATAATGAAGGCAATAGGCTAGTGGATTTTTCTGAGTTGAATTCTGGTGACATTGTTATAATTCCTGCTTTTGGAACAACTGTACAGATTGAAAATGAGCTAAACGAAATTGGTGTTGAATTGGCGAAATACAATACAACATGTCCTTTCGTAGAAAAAGTGTGGAAACGATCTCATGAGTTGGGTGAACGCGGATACACCTTGGTAATACATGGTAAATACAAGCATGAAGAAACCCGAGCTACTTTCAGTCATGCTGCGTTGACTGGGCCATGTGTGATTGTGAGAAACATGGTGGAGGCCACCTTTTTGTCAGAGATTATTCAGGGGAAGCGCCCTGCGAAAGATTTTTACACTTTTTTTGATGGAAAGTATTCCGAGGGATTTGATGCAGAAAGAGATTTAATGCGTCTTGGAGTTGTAAATCAAACCACCATGTTAGCTGAAGAAACTTCGTCTATCGCTCAATTTTTAAAGGATATTTTAGTGAATGTAAAAGGTAATGATGCATTTGCTGATACACGAGACACGCTGTGTTACGCTACTAATGACAATCAAACCGCTACTCAAGAGCTGCTAGATTGTGACGCTAAAACGGCATTTGTTGTTGGAGGTTTCAATTCTTCGAATACCATTCAATTGGCTACAATTCTGAAAAAAAAATACAGTGTATACTTCGTTCGAAGTGCGGAGGATATACATGAGAATTCAACGGTTACCCATCTTAACATGGAGACGCTGCAACCGATTCAATCTGAAGTTGATTTTTCAAGTAAGAATTTTGAATCGATTGTAATAACCTCGGGAGCTTCTTGTCCGGATAGTGTTATGGATGAGGTGATTTCAAAAATCTGTGAGTTCAGAGGCGAGAAGGAGGCTTTGCACGCGGCTGTTGAAAAATTGCTCTCACAAGACTGAGTTCCTCTTTTACCTTTGAGCGATGTCTGAGAATTTAATACAACTTTTATCTGAACAAGTATCCAATCAAATAGCCGCGGGTGAGGTGGTTCAGCGGCCTTCTTCTGTGGTTAAAGAACTTGTTGAGAATGCAGTTGATGCTGAGGCTACATCTATCAAAGTAAATGTTCGAGATTCAGGTAAATCATTAATTCAGGTTGCTGATAATGGTAAGGGCATGAATGCAGTAGATGCTCAGTTGTGTTTTGAAAGGCATGCCACTTCGAAAATTACCAAGGCTGAAGATCTGTTTCAACTCCAGACGAAAGGGTTCAGGGGTGAGGCCTTGGCGAGTATTGCCTCGGTAGCTCAAGTTGAATTGTTGACTTGTAATAACAATGAGTTAAATGGTTTCAAGGTTGAAGTTGACGGAGGGAAGCAACTTGCATGTGAAGAAGTATCAACTCAAAAGGGCAGTGTATTTACAGTAAAAAATTTGTTTTTTAATATTCCGGCAAGAAGGTATTTTTTGAAGTCAGATACGGTAGAGCTCCGACACATTATGGAGGAATTCGAGCGAATCGCTTTAACTCATCCGGAAATTCATTTTGTATTGAGTCACAATGGGCAGGTGGTTCATGATTTGCCAAAATCGAATTATCGCCAGAGAATCATACATTTATTTGGAACGAAGTATGGTGATTTTTTGATTCCCATTGAGGAAGATACTGAAATTGTTAGAATTTCTGGTTTCGTTGGGAGATCTGAAATAGCCAAAAAGTCGAGAGGTGATCAGTATTTTTTCGTGAATCAAAGATTCATTCGGAACCCGCTTTTGAATCATGCAGTTACTCAAGCATTCGAACAGATTTTACCTACTGGACAATTTCCGTTTTTTATATTGTATTTGGAGGTTCCCTGTGATACTATTGATGTGAACGTGAATCCAACTAAAACAGAAGTGAAATTTCAAGATGAACGAAGTATACATGCAATTGTGCATGCAGCTGTTCGACGAGGATTGGGCAAACACCAGGCTGGACCTAGTTTAGATTTTGAACAAGAAATGATTCCATTGACTCAAGCCTCTCCAGAACAAGTTCGGCCTCCGCAATTGCATGTAAATCATGATTTCAATCCGTTTGAAAATTCTGGCGGAACTTGGCAGAGCAAATCGAGAAATTGGATGGAGCAGTTTGAACGAGCTGGATTTGGATTCAACGAGAGTGAGCCAAATGAGAAGTTAATTTCGGATGATGAGAATGAAAATTACTTGCGCGTTTTTCAAACCATGAAGTCCTATGTAGTAGCGGAAAAAGAGCACGGTTTATATTGGTACAATCAAAATCGGCTACACTGGAAAATTGTGTTTGATGAATTATCAAGCGCAAAACAAAATTTAACTTCACAGGTATTGTTATTTCCAATAGAAATAACAGAAACCAAACAAAACATTACATTACTTTCAACGAATATTTCCGTTCTGGAGAGCCTAGGCTATAAGATTGAAATTGAAGGTGAAACCATGTTTATTTCTGCTGCACCGACAGATTTGGATGAGTCAATGATCATTGATTTTATTCAAGATTTTTTAAGGTCTATGCAAGATGATGTTCACTTTAAGTCACCATTGGATCGTGGAATTTATTTGTTGTCACGCAGAATGGCTGTAAGAAAGGGAGTGATGTTAACAGAACCCGAGATGCGCGATTTATTGAATCGATTTGGTAAGCTTGGGGAAGATAATGTTGCACCCAATGGCAAGCGTATTTTTTTTGTAAC
>JBJTWB010000280.1:0-2814 GCA_046081505.1 Bacteroidota bacterium
CTTGAAAAAGCAGCCTTGGATATTACGATAGAGAATTTCGACCTGGCTTTCAACCAAATCAATGATGCTCTGCGACAAAATGAACGCATTGCATACGCCTATTATTTAAAGGGAAGAATTTACAGACAAACAAGAGATACAACTTTAGCTTTAAGTAGTTATCAGACAGCCATCGAAATTGATCCGGCCTATTATGATGCATACATTGAGGCAGGATTGGTTTGTGCAGCCTCGAAAAATGACTTGGCCATTCAGTATTACAATTCAGCCATTGAAATCAAACCCAATTTCATTGAACCTTTGTATAATAAAGCCATGTATTTGCAAGAAACAGGAATTGCCATACCAAACAGATACAATGAGGCTTTGGCTTGTTATGACCAAATTATTGCCATTGATGCAAATGCTTCGGTCGCATATTACAACAAGGGCTTTATTTATCTTGTTTATCAAAAAAATTATAGTCAAGCTGTAAACGAATTCACCAAAGCAATAGAGAAAAATCCGCAATATGCAGAAGCTTTTTACAATCGCGGATTGAGTTACGAATATCTGAGAAAAAATAAAGAGGCGCTAGCAGACTACAACCAAGCTTTAGCTATAAATCCAACATTCGACTTGGCAGCTAGAGGAAAATCGAAGGTTTTAGGGGAAAATTAATTTGGAAGAACGGTGGGTTGAATACGAATTACCTGTTTATTATCTACTCCAGGCAAATATTCAAAAGCGCCTACTACAAATACTTTTTTTATTAATGTAATCTCTGGATGACCATCTGGGTGAAGTAATAATTGAGCACCAAACTGAATGAAATTTCCAGATTGTTGTTCTTGTCCTGGTGCCTGCGGCTTCACTTGCAACTGCAACTTCACACTTCCATCAATTAGAACATTCTGCTCGCAATTCACACCTGAATTCTCATCGAAGTACAGTAAGTTTTGCTCCTTATTTTCTGTGTAGAAACCAGGAGTATCAAATTCTACGGTTAATTCATTTAATCCAGCCTCTACCTGTATCATGGCTAAAGGAAGCGCCTCACCAGCGTTGGGCGACACTCCTGAGAATAGTACATCCTCTGTTGGAATAAGTCCCATGGTTTTGACTTCATTTTGCATCATTTTCCATTTCCGAACACCATGATATCCGCCACTTGAAATGAAAATTTCAGAACCAATTTTAGTAAGTGTCTGAGGCCGCACAAATCGGGCAGTATCTGCATGACCATCTTTCAAATCGGCCAATCCGTCTCCAGCTAAAATAGGAGTGCTTGAATTCCAAACAATCTGATTTTTATATGGCAGTGAGACCACCAATTCATTGTTGTAAAAAGCGAAGCCTCCCGCTTTGTCTTGTGGCAATTTTGGTTCATAGACAATCTCTTCCTTCTTTCCTTTTTTACGAATAATATATCCATTACTCAAAAGCATATACCATCCTTTTTCATGAAATATCATTTCACGCGCATAGGCGTGCACTCCGCCTGGCAGTTGACTTGGAATAAATTTCCAAATCAATTTACTCTTACCATCGGAGCTTACTTTCCAAATGCTACAATCCAATGCACTTAAAACGAAGATCTCACCTTTCACAAGCTGCACATCTATTGGATAAGGAATAGCACCTTCCCAATCTTTGATAGCAGCATATCTGAATTTTGTACAATCATTCATTTTTCCGTTTCCGAGAAAAGTGAATACCATTTTTTGATCGGGTGCAATAAGACGCACACAATGATTGAAAACATCTGCCACATAGAACGCATTTTCCGCTGGAGATGCAGCCATTCCTGCAGGGAATTTGAATTGAGCCGCTGCATAATCTCCGTCTTGTTTTCCTCTTGTGCCTCCAATGACATGGGTTATTTCTTTATTCTCATTGAAACCCGTTACTCGAAACTTACTGGGTTCGCTGGCAAATAATTCTCCTTCTGCCAAACACAAATCTGTTGGCAATGCTATCAGCGGCTGGGCCCAATCTTTCACTTCCGGACTTACTACGGCCTGCCACAAGGCGTAACTCGATGCATTTTCTTTCAACCAACTTTTACATGTTGCAAATAAATCATTCAAATCCCACAACTCTTTATTCTTTATTAACGCAGGTGCTGCCATGTCTTTGTTAAAGACTAAAATCTGCGGCAATTGCTCGAAAACAGATACTGGAATTCCATCCCAAGAGGGCACAATAGCAACAGGGTGATTCAAATTAAATTGACGAATTAAATCCAACACTTCAGACCTTGAAAATGCTGGCTGACGGGCTTCAATGACGGTAATAACTTGAGATTGCGGAACACCTACCAGCTCTTCTTGAATTTCAATCGCAGCTCCCCAGCCCGTAATTTCTTCAGCCTTAATGCAATTCAAAATCAGCAATTTGTTTGTGCACATTTTGGCATTAATCGCATAATCTGTATTGAACCAAACAGTTCCCGTTGGAAATTCAAATGCTTTAGCTGTATTTGAAACTAAAAACAATAGCAACAGGTATACGCTAGAAATATAAAACGTTCTCATCATGAGACAAATTAATGAAAAAATTGTTGTGACTACCTTTGGAAGATGAAATTACTTTGGCTTTTCTTACTACTCTTCTTGAACGGCATTGCACATTCGCAAAATATTCCGATTGAGCGTTTAACCAATTGGTCCAATGCAGGAATTCCGAATTTAGATACTGCAAACTATCTCGAGATTTCGGCATTCGATCTTGGCATAGTTGGAGATGGGATTACAGATAATGCTGCCTTGTTAAACTCCTTTTTATCTGGCACGAACGCTAAGAAAAAAATCCTTTACTTTCCAACTGGAACTT
>JBJTWB010000281.1:0-13439 GCA_046081505.1 Bacteroidota bacterium
AAAATCTCTGGTAAATTGTAGTTTTGCCAACTGCTGTGTAATTGTACTTCCGCCACCATCTGATCCCATAGAAAACAACGCGCGGGCTAAGCTTCGAAAATCAATTCCACTATGTTCAAGGAAACGTATATCTTCCGTAGCTAAGAGAGCATCTTTCACGTGCTGCGGAATTTCTTCATAGGTAATATCTGAGCGGTTTTCTTTGTAGAAAGTACCCATTACTGTGCCGTCTGCAGCATAAATCTGAGAGGCTAAACCCACCTTTGGGTTGGCTAAGCTGGCAATGTCTGGGAGACCACTATTCAAGAGAACAATGAGACCAACAGAAAATAAAATCCAAGGTGACATGGCTGTCCACCAGATAATTTTCAAATACCTTTTTTCTAAGGGAAACTCATTTTGCATGCGTCAAATTTCAGACTACTAAATTAGATACAAAGTGTGCTTCTTATTCATTCAAATGAAAATAATGATAGACCTTTTTGGCTATCGATTCTGAGACTACTTGTCTCAAATTTTCTACTGTTTGCTGCTTTATTTTAGCAACAGAGCCAAAAGATCGCAGCAGTTTTTCTCGAGACATTTTTCCTACCCCTTGAATCGAATCCAATTCAGAGCCTATGGCACCCTTGCTTCTTCTGTTTCTATGTTTACTTAATCCAAACCGATGGGCTTCATTTCTGAGGTGTTGAATGAGTTTCAAAGATTCACTTCTTTTGTCGAGATACAGCGGTATTTCATCACCCGGAAAATAAATTTCTTCCAATCGTTTAGCGATACCAATGATGGTTATCTTCCCTCTTAAATCAAGTGCTTCCAATGCTTTCAGGGCAGCAGACAGCTGACCTTTCCCACCGTCAATAATAAGCAATTGTGGAAGTGGTTGACCTTCGCGAAGCAAACGAGAATATCGCCTACCTACCGCCTCGGTCATGGAAGCAAAATCATCGGGTCCTTCCACCGATTCAATATTAAAAATGCGATAATCTTTTTTACTTGGTTTTGCGTCTTTAAACACAACGCATGCACTCACCGGATTTGTTCCTTGAATATTTGAATTATCAAAACACTCAATGTGTTCGGGTAGTGCATGCATGCGCAAGTCTGCTTTGAGCGTCTCTAAAATGCGACGCGTGTTTTTTTCAGGGTCAAGGAATGCTTCTCGCTTCTTGGACTCTCCTAAGAAAAATTGTGCGTTTTTTTCTGACAATTCCAGCAGTTTTCTTTTGTCGCCACGTTGAGGAACCATCCAGGAAATTCCGGGTATTTCATCTTCAATTTCAACGGCAGTTAAAATTTGTTTGACCTGGTGAGAGGTTCTTTCTAAACAATTCTGGGCAATGCTATAAATAACCTCTTGCTCTTCTTGCTCTTCTGCACGCACCACCTCAGCCGTGTATACTTGTACAATACTTCCTCTGTTGACAACCATCCAATTTGCAAAACATGACATGCCGTCTCTTGCGATTGTTAAAACACCCACCTGATCTATTTCTGGATTTACAATGGTTGATTTTACTTTGAATTGTTCAAGCGAATGAATTCTTTCCTTGAGGCGTTGAGCCTTTTCAAATTCAAGTTGATCTGCACATTGAATCATTTCTTCGCGCAGCGATTTCATTACTTCCACAATTTCACCTTTAATCACGCGTCGAGCGTAATCTATTCCTTGCAAGTAATCAGATTCTTTTTGTTTGCCTTCACAAGGGCCTAAACAATTGCCCAAATGGTATTCCAAGCAAACCTTAAATTTCCCTGCTTCTATGTTGGCAGGCTTCAAATCAAGCGTGCAAGTGCGCATGGGAACAACTTCTTTGATTACATCTAGCAACGTGTATAACGCCTTACCGTTCGTGTACGGACCGAAATATTTCGATCCGTCTTGAAGTACTTGTCTTGTCGCAAATACCCGCGGAAAGGGCTCGTTCTTTATGACAATACTGGCGTAAGATTTATCGTCTTTGAGTAAAATATTGTAACGCGGTTTGTGCGATTTTATCAATGTATTTTCCAGCAGAAGTGCATCTGATTCTGACTCTACAACGGTGTAGCGGATATCCGCAATTTTTTCAACCAACCGCTTGGTTTTAACCTGATCAAATTGTTGTTTAACGAAATAGCTTGAAACCCTATTCTTGAGATTTTTAGCTTTCCCTACGTAAATCACCACGCCCTGTTGATCGAGATATTGGTATACCCCGGGTTTAACAGGCAATGCTTTCAAAATACTTTTTATGTGGTCGTTCACATTCACGGTGCAAATATCGGTATATCTTCGCCAGCATGATTGTGGTAACTGGAGCAACGGGATTGGTTGGAAGTCATTTATGTCTTCGACTTGCCGAGATGGGCGTTCCCGTTAGGGCATGTTATCACGAAGAAAAGAAGAAAAAGCATCTCAAATCGTTATTTCAATTTTATAAAAAGGAGCATCTGCTATCGTTCCTTTCTTGGGAGAAATTGGATCTAACCGATTTTGAAAATGTATTGGAAATCACTGAAAATGCTACCCATGTTTTTCATTGTGCTGCAGTGGTTTCATACCATCCGAAAGACGCACCTGCCTTAATGGAAGTGAACGTTGAAGGTACTGCTCATGTGGTGAATGCGTGCATAGAAAACAAGGTAGAACATCTCATTTATGTGAGTTCAATTTCAGCCTTGGGGAAAAATGGCAAGGAGACCATAAATGAAGACACGCCTCGAGACATGGCTTTGTATTATACCAATTATTCGAGAAGTAAATATCTTGCAGAGCTCGAGGTGTGGAGAGGCGTTGAAGAGGGATTGCCCTGCACCATTTTCAATCCCGGAGTTATTCTTGGTCCAGGTGTATTCAGTCAAAGTTCTGGAACATTGTTTCAGCGCATACAGAAAGGATTACCGGCAATGCCTGCAGGTGGAACCGGACTTGTAACCGTGCACAATGTTGTGCAGGCCATGCTTGCAGCATATACGCGAGGAGCGACGAATGAACGATTTGTTTTAGTGAGTGAAAATTGGAGTATGGCACAACTATTTTCAACAATAGCAGCGGCACTTCAGGTAAAAATAGGGAAGGGTATAGCGAAAAAATGGCAGCTTAACCTGGTTTATATGCTTGAACGTATTACCGAAATTTTCGCAGGAAAAAAGGCCAGCGTAACGAAAGAAATCATTCGCAATTACGGCGAAACGAATACATTCAACGGAACCAAAGCCATAGACTTTTTTCACTTTCAATATGGTTCGTTAACAGAAGCCATTCAGGAAACGGTTGAGTTCAAAAACAAAACGGCCTCATTCGAATGAATGAAGCCGTTTCAACCAATTAACCCAACTAACCAAAACCAATTTTTTTAATCTGCGTAGACCCAAACGCCTACTGAGTTTGTTTCTCTTTCCATAGGACTTAATTTTTAACAAAGATGTTTTATTCGTGCAAGTCAAGTTGAACGAAAAAAGAAAGGCGCCAATTCCTATTGGAACGGCGCCTTTCTATTCAGTAACGGAAATATTTACTCCACAATAAGCATCTCAACCCTTCTATTCAAAGCTCTTCCCTCCTCAGTATCATTCGGAGCAATGGGCTGATCTGGACCGAAGAACAAGATTTCAAATTTAGAATCGGAAATTCCCTTTGACATTAAGTAGCGTTTCACAGCCTCAGCACGTTTCTTCGACAGCGCAAGGTTTGTTTCGCGTTTTCCTTTGTTATCTGTGTGACCACTGATGCGGAGTTTCCAATTGGGATAGGTAACCAATAGATTCGCCAATTCATCTAAGCTCGAGAGCGATTCTGGTTTGATTACATCCTTTCCAGTTTGAAACTCAAGATTGCTAAATGCCTTCTTTATTACTTCCTTTTCTTCTTCTTTTAAGACAACCGCCTCCGCTTCTTTCGGGAATCTGAAATAACCATCTTTTTCTTTGTAAGCATTCTTGCCACGAAGATTTGGAGCGCTAACATAGACAACGGTAACAGTGTCAATTCCGAAACCAGCCAATTTGAATTGAGCTTGTTTGGTATCTACGTCTTTAGAGTAAGCAAAAACATCTGCTGTTTGTCTAACCATTTCTATTTCCTTTCCACCTACAAATTCAGTTAAGGATGGAGCAGGACAACCTCTGCGAGCAGCTATTCCGAATTCAGTTGGACACAAGTCATCTTGGTCAATAATTCCATCACCATCTTGGTCTGGACAACCGTTGAGTTGAACCAATCCTTTCACATCTGGACAATTATCTGCTTTATCCATTACACCATCTTCATCACGATCAGGGCATCCGTTGAATTGCACCAATCCTTTATCATCTGGGCAATCATCATTTTTATCCATGATACCATCACCATCGCGGTCTGGGCATCCGTTAAATTGTGCTAAACCGGTTTCTGTTGGACAATCGTCTTTTCCGTCTGCAATTCCATCGTTGTCTTGGTCTGGACAACCGGCCAATGATTTCAATCCGGGAACATCTACACAATCATCTTTCAAATCAGTAACTCCATCACCGTCCTTATCTGGGCATCCTTGTAATTCTTTTAACCCATATACGTCTGGACAAGCATCTTCTTCATCTCTAATGTGATCGTTATCGCGATCACTGCATCCCATGAATTCCCAAGTACCTGGAACGTCCGGACAATCATCTTTTCTATTCGATACTTTATCCTTATCCTTATCCTTCACCCGCTTATAGGCAATAGGAATGTGCACACTCATGTAGAAATCTGCTCCATAAATATCTTTCGAACCTTCACCATCGGCGCGCAAGAATCGCGTATACGGATACAAGCTGCTTGTACCTGCTGTGATTGGACCAAATCTCAATGCCAATCCTGTTCTTAAGCCCATGAGCGGACTATAGGAAATGGGAACAGACACACCTGCAACTCGGTGATCCCATCTTGGAATAATTGCAAACACAGAATGTTCTCTGACTTTATTCGGATTATTAGAAAATCCGAAGGCTATCATATTGGTCTGACTAATGTATAAATCTCTCCAAATTTGAAAATCAACATTTGTATTCAAAGCCGTAGGCAAATTCATTTTGAAATAATCACTGGTACTGGGAATACCAAATCGGTTATTTAGCGTATCTGTGAAATCACTAACAGCGGTAGTGTCACCAAGAACAAGGTTATTAATATCCCAATTCACCACATTGGCCGTGAAATCGCCTGAACCGTTTCCTTTTTTGAATTTAATCCCCCCTAAATCATTCAAGGAAACACCCACCTTCAATTTATATTTATTCTTCTCTCTTCTCCAAAGATTGGTTTCACCATCCATGTCATACCTGTAATCTAAATGTTTTGGTCTCCATTCATAAACGGCTCCAAAATCAAATCCCAATCCCATTCGAGAAATCCAATCAAATTTTGCATTGTTTTGATTGGATTCGAAGTTCTGTGCAACTCCGTAGCTCGTTGCGCTGCTAATAAGTGTTATTGTTGTGTCTGAAGTGACTTCAAACTTAAAGTCATTGCTGTAGAGGTATGCCGCTGTAAGTCCGAACAGCGCTTTCATCTTTCCACCTACCTTAACAAAATGCTCGCCTCCGTCGTGAACAACCGCACCAAATCCAAATCCATACTCCATCCAACTCATGGCTTGTACGCTCAGTTTATCATTTGTAAAAGCAATGTTTTGAAGGGAGGGAAGATCAAGAGAATTGAATGCCAATTCATATAATTGTCTATCCACCCCATCTATGTTCAAATAATTGCGCTGTTTACCACTAATGGAAAACCCATATTTATCAGAAATTGCGATATACAAACTAGGCAATTGAATTTGGCCTGTAACTATTGCACTTCGATTGTCTTTAAATTGTGGGCTAGTAAAATCCAAAGTTGGTGGCGTTGGATCAAGCAACGGATAGGTTGAACTGGTAATTCCGCCATCCCGAACCAAATATTGGGGCTTGAATCCAATGAAATTTTGACCCACATTATACCCAAGTCCAAACAATTGTAAATCAAACTTCAAACGATTGTCTGCCATGTTTGCTGGATTGTAATCTATGCTATACAATCCGCCATAGTTGCTTGTTGAAGCACCGAAGAAATCTTGTGATTGCACTTTCAATACACATGCACAAGCCAAAAAGAGGAATAGAATTTTTTTCATATCAATTTGAAATTCAACATAAATGTAAATTGTATTTCAAGGCATTGGTCAGCCTTTTTTTCATTTCATACCCAATTCATTGTTCAAAAAGTACTCAACCGAGGTAACCTAATTCCTGAATACTCGTAATTTGCAACATGATCCGAATTGGCATCTTCATTTTATTTTCCCTGCTCACAACCCACGTTTTCACACAAATCATTGTGCAGGCCGAACAAGCCTATGATTCTGGAAGATATGATGAGGCTTTGGCACTTGCAGTGCAGGCCGATTCTACACAATTCTCAGGGTGTGATTGGTTTGTATTTGGGAATATTTTATTCAAAAACGGATTTCTTGAACGCGCCGATCTTGCCTATCAATCCGCAAGTCTTAATGCCTGTGATGGTCCCTCTGAATTGGCATTGAACAGAGGAATATGTAACTACCAAATGGGAAATTATCTTACAAGTCAGGAGCTCTTGTTGCTTCACTCACATCAATTCCCACAAGATTACAAAGGACATTACTGGCTAGCTGCCAATTACTATTCCCAGGGCAAAAACAAACAAGCCGTGCTTGCGTTGGAACGAAGCCTTGAATGCAATGATCAATACGCACCTTCTTATTTTTTAGAAGGCGCCATTTTCTATAGCAAAAAACAATATAGTGCTGCTTTAAATAGCATGGAGGAAGCATTGCGTGCAGATTCCAACCTTGTTGCAGCCAAACTGGAGTATGGAATAATTCTACTGCAATTGAATCGATTAAACGAAGCCATGCAAACGTTTCAAGAAATCTTACTTGGAGTAAATGACTACCGTGATCAAGCCTTTTATTTCGCAGGTGAAACTGCCTACTTTATGCATGAAAAAGACAAAGCTTGCGAGTATTGGAAACAAGGTGAAAATTTGGGTGATTATTATTCAGCAGAAAATTGGAAGCGACTTTGTGTTGAAGGTAAAAAACCAAGGGTAAGAAAAAACACCAAAGTTGCGTTTTAGAGTTTCACTTTCATTTGCCAATTGGCTTTCACAATGACAGATGTTGATGCCACCTCAGTATATTCCGCAACCTGCATGCTCTCTAAATCATTCACATCCCACCGTCCATTTTGATTTTCATCCCAAACCACACGAATAAAATATTTGCCTGGTAACAAATCTGCGAACTCCATTGCCGCAACAGACAGCGATGCCTGCTGTACCAACGCCCATTTTTCATTTCTCAGTTCTACAAAGCAAGAGGCGTATGGTGATCCAAATTTTTCAAATTGAAGGAGCAGTGAACCCAGTTTTTCTTTCGGTGTAAAGGTTCCTTTGAAGTTGAGGGTATCATTGGAAGTACCATAAGCGGTTTCAAAAACACTGGGTAAAATTTGCACTTGTATTTCTCCTGTTAACTCTTCTTTTTCAGCATCTAACTGAACCGCAAAATGCAACGGACTTCCTGTCTCAATGATGGAAGCCTGAGCCTGAATACCATGAAAATTCACCTGCGCTTTGGCTCCTTGTTTCAATATGCTGTAGCAAGGTGTTTCAATGAGAAGTATTTGTTCAGGATTCTTTTGCAATCGACCGTGAAACTTGAATTCGGGAAGTTTGGCTCGTTTGGAAAAAAAACTAGAAAGTGTGTCTACGCACGTTTCGCCGTATGCCATTCGAATACCTACAAAATCATTGCTTACCTCACCCCCCAGGGCAAAGTAGAGTGTGTCTATAATGTCATCTAACGCTCCATATCTAAAAGGTCTATTGGCCTCTGTTTCCGCCAAGCGAAGTGGATTATTCATGCTGGGCTTGCGAACAATGAAACCTGTGCCTAATGAATCGGTTACAAATTGATCTAGAGACAGGCAAGAGATGGTTTGTGGTGCGGTTTGTATTTTTAGGGGCGTTACCTGTTGGGGTTCATTCGGCTTAACATCATTCGATTGAAAGGCCCCCTTTTCATTTTCGTCCCATAAACCATTGCCGTTTTCATCAACTAAAACCGCTAATTTGAAGAGAGCGTTGGGCAAATATTTAAAAGCAAAACTACCATCATTTTTAAGTGGTTGTGAATATGCAATTTTTCCAAATAGTGAATCGGAATAGAGCAAAACAACGGCCTTTTCGGGAATTGCACCCGTTAACGCATCACGCACCAATCCCTGAATTTGCAAACTGTCTAAACTAAATCCAGTAGAAAAAATAAAATTAGCCGAACAAAAATTATTCTCCGTAACGTCTGAAATTGCTTTCGAAAAATCTACCTGATAAGTGGTGTTTTTTTGCAACGTATCTGTCCAAGAAAGCGTGACTGTCTTTCCTTTTAATTTAAGCAGTGGGGGCTGTTTCAAAGAAGGTGTAAACAATACTTCAGATGCACTGCCTATTTGCACCCACTCATTGAACGTCATAGCTATGGAAGTCCCTTGAAAATGGGTTGAAATGGAGTCTAGACTCGCTTGAACCACTTTGGGAGCAGTGGTGTCTTTTTCACCACCCTTTATTCCGCGCTGCTGAGCGCATGCAAGTACAACCAATGAAACACCAATACCTAACAGACGACTAAAAAACTTCATTGGCCAAAATGTTTGCAATTTCTTCCAATCCGTCTACATCATCCTCGTCGAAGAAATCCAGGTGTTCACTATCTGCATCAAGAATAGCAATGACTTCATTGTTCTTTATAATGGGAACTACAATTTCACTTTTCGAAGCGCTGCTGCAAGCAATGTGACCGGGAAACTCATCTACGTTGGGAACAACAATGGTTGCTTTATTTTGCCATGCTGTTCCGCACACACCCTTCCCAAATCCAATTCGGGTGCAGGCTACGGGACCTTGGAAAACAAACAAATGCAATTCATCTTGATTCACCACATACAGACCTACCCACCAAAAATTGAAATGTTGTTTCAACAACGCCATGATATTTCCTGCTGTTGCAACAAAATTGGTCTCTCCTTCGGCTAGTATAAACGCTTGAGAAGCAAGTGCTTTGTATTGACTCGACTTGGGAAGATCTGTTGATATGGTTGGTAATTCAGACATGAAAGTTCAAAAGTACAACAGACATGATTATTTTCAGTTGGTTTGTTCGGCATTTGAAGAAGTATATTTGCTATGCAAAAAATAAAATCATGTCATCTACCAATTTTGAAGCTCGTCATAACGGACCACGTCAAGAAGAAATGAATCACATGTTGAAAGCCATTGGTGTTTCAACTTTAGATGAACTCATAGATCACACCGTTCCTGCGGCAATTCGTCTTTCAGCGCCTCTAGCTGTTGGAAATGCATTAAGTGAAGAAGCATACTTAGCGCATGCTTGGGAACTGGGCAAGATGAATGTTGTTGCGAAATCATATCTCGGTCTAGGCTACCATCCAACCCATACACCAACGGTTATTTTAAGAAACATCTTTGAAAATCCAGGGTGGTATACAGCCTATACACCTTACCAAGCAGAAATTGCGCAAGGAAGACTTGAAGCACTTTTGAATTACCAGACCATGGTTACAGATTTGACTGGCCTTCCAATAGCCAATGCCAGTTTACTTGATGAAGGAACTGCCGCTGCAGAAGCCATGATTTTATTCAATCACAGTAAGCCGAAAGCCAAAGAGCAAGCAAACAAATATTTTGTAGATCAACATGTGTTCCCTCAAACCATTGATGTTCTGAAGGGGCGTGCTTTCCACCTTGGTATTGAGCTGGTAATTGGTGATTATAAAACACACCAGTTCGATGAAAATTATTTTGGAGCGTGCGTTCAATTTCCGAATGCTCAAGGAAGTTTAGAAGATTACAGTCTCTTCTGTGAAGGTGCGCATGCCAACGGTGTTATGGTTGCGGTAGCATCTGATTTAATGGCTTTAACTTCAGTTACACCTCCAGGTGAGTGGGGTGCCGACATTTGTTTTGGAAACTCGCAACGATTTGGTGTTCCCATGGGATTTGGTGGGCCGCATGCTGCCTTCTTCGCAACTCGCGATGAATTCAAACGCAACATGCCAGGTCGAATAATTGGTGTTTCGAAAGATCGTCTTGGAAATACCGCTTACCGCATGGCGCTTCAAACAAGAGAGCAGCACATACGCAGAGAAAAAGCAACGTCGAATATTTGTACTGCCCAAGCTTTGCTTGCAGTAATGGCTTCTATGTTCGCCGTTTATCACGGTCCAAAAGGACTTCAAACCATTTCAACTCGAATACACAGAAATACCTTGGGACTAGCCTCTGCTCTTAAGCAGGCTGGTAATCCCGTTGTTAACGAACATTTCTTCGACACCATCACCATTACCGGATTAGATATTCAGGGGGTTCAGCAACGTGCTGAAGAAAAAACGATCAATGTATATGTTACTTCCAATGAGGTTCGTGTTGCCATCAATGAAACTACAACAGCCGCTGATATCAATGAATTATTATACGTTATAACTGGAAAACATGAATCAGTAAATATTCCTACCGAATGTTCGTTCGGTACAATGGCAAGAACTTCTTCTTTCCTCACTCATCCGCATTTCAATGCGCATCATAGTGAAACTGAAATGTTGCGTTACATGAAGAAATTGGAAAATAAAGATCTGTCTTTAGCTCATGCCATGATTCCGCTGGGTTCATGCACCATGAAGTTAAACGCTACATCTGAAATGATGCCTTTGTCTTGGCCTGAATTAAATTCAATTCATCCCTTCGCGCCAGCATCTCAAACACAAGGCTACCAGAAGATGTTGGTAGAATTGGAAAAAGACCTTTGTGCATGCACTGGTTTTGCTGGTGTTTCACTTCAACCAAATTCAGGCGCACAAGGCGAGTTAGCAGGACTTTTGGTCATTATGGCTTACCACAGAAGTCGTGGAGAAGGGCATCGAAACATTTGTCTTATTCCATCTTCCGCACATGGTACCAACCCGGCTTCAGCAGTTATGGCTGGATTAAAAGTAGTGGTTACCAAATGCGATGAAAATGGAAACGTAGATGTGACTGACTTACGTGCTAAAGCTGAAGAACACAAGGATAACTTGGCTGCGCTCATGGTTACTTACCCTTCAACACATGGTGTGTATGAAGAGGCCATTCGTGAAATTACGCAGATTGTTCATGACAACGGCGGACAAGTATATATGGATGGTGCAAATATGAATGCACAAGTTGGACTTACAAACCCGGGTAACATTGGCGCAGATGTTTGTCACTTGAACTTACATAAAACATTTGCAATTCCACATGGTGGTGGCGGTCCTGGTATGGGTCCAATTGGTGTTGCCGCTCACTTAAAACCTTTTTTACCTGGTAACAGTTTAATCAAAACAGGTGGTGATCAAGCCATACATGGCGTTGCCTCTGCTCCGTTCGGAAGTGCGCTAATTTTGTGGATTTCATACGCTTACATTAAAATGCTTGGTGGTGAAGGCTTAACCAACGCTACGAAAGTTGCCATTTTAAATGCCAACTACATGAAAGCCCGTCTCAAAAATCACTATGATGTTCTATACACCGGTACACATGGGCATGTGGCGCATGAAATGATTCTCGATTGCCGTTCTTTCAAGGCTTTCGGTGTGGAAGTAGAAGATATTGCCAAGCGATTAATGGACTATGGATTTCATGCACCAACGGTTTCTTTCCCTGTAGCAGGGACTTTGATGGTAGAACCAACAGAGAGTGAACCATTGGTAGAATTGGATAGATTCTGCGATGCCATGATTCTGATTCGTGAGGAAATAACACGTGTTGAAAACGGCACTTCAGACAAGCAAGACAATGTATTGAAAATGGCTCCTCATACGGCTGTTGAATTAACTGCCGATGAATGGACACATGCCTACAGCAGATCTGAGGCGGCCTATCCAATGCCCGGACTTCGTGAAAACAAATTCTGGACAACCGTAGCTCGCGTAGACAATGCGTACGGTGACCGAAACTTGGTTTGTACGTGTCCGCCTATTGAGTCTTTTGCGTAATACACTTTTCATTTATATTTGGTACATAACCAATACAAATGAAAAAACTATTTCTTTCTTTTTGCATTACTCTTGCTGCCACAGCTAGTTATGCTCAGTTGGCAATTAAAGTAACTCCACTTACTGTGCTTCGCAACATGAAATTTACGGGGCATATAGAGTATTTAATTCCTGGAACACCCAATGTATCTGTTGCCATTGGTGTTAGTCCCAACCTGTTTCCAAAGTCTTCTGGTTTAGAGAACCAAGCGGGTGGCTTGTTTTATGACATTGATTTCGATAAAAGCAAAGCTGGAATTTCCATTGATCCGGAAGTTCGCTATTACTTCAACAAACCCATGGAGGGCATGTACGGTGGGTTCTATTCATCTCAGCGTTTCTCAAGTGCAACGTTAAATGAATATCAAGATTACTTAATGGATCCCGCCGATTCTTCATATTACTATGCGAATCCAACTGGAGGAACACAAGGATTAAGAACCCACGTTGGGGTGTATGGCCTCCAGTTGGGCTATCAAAAATGGTTGGGTCAAGATGACCGCATAATCTTTGATTTCTATGTAGGTGGAGGAACTGCTATCACTACTAGAACCTATGACATGGGTGAAAACCTTGGCGGACCTGGGTTTGAAACTGAAATTACACAACGTATTGCCTTGCGTGGCAACATCTCCATTGGAGTACTCTTATTCAAGGGACATGATGAATAGCCATTAAATAGCTTCAATAAGAAGCTCAAGTGGCTTCCACGTTAGATCGAAATTTTTAGCAATATCCTCATTGGTCAGGGTTCCGTGATAGAGATACACTCCATTGCGGAACCCTTTCTGATTGCGAATCAAATTCACAATTCCGCCTTCGTCACCCAAGTCAAGAATGACAGGTGCAAAAATATTTGAGAGTGCATACGAAGCGGTTCTAGACACGCGTGCAGCAATATTTGGAACACAGTAATGAATAACACCGTGTCTTCTGTAAACCGGGTTTTCATGATAGGTTACCTCTGAAGTTTCAAAGCATCCGCCACGATCTATACTCACATCAATAATAACACTTCCTTGCTTCATTTGCTGAACCATTTCATCTGAAACCACCACGGGCGTTCTTCCCGTTTTAGATCGAATAGCTCCAATAACTACATCGGCATTACTCAAGGCCTTTTTTAACTCTGATGGCTGTATTGTACTGGTCCAAAGATGAATGCCCAAATCATTTTGAATTCGTTTTAGTTTGTAAATGCTGTTATCAAACACCTTAACACTTGCCCCTAAACCCATGGCAGCTCTTGCAGCATTTTCGCCCACGGTTCCTGCACCAATGATAACAACTTCTGTTGGTCGCACACCTGTAATGCCACCAAGCATTAAACCTCGTCCACCTGTATGTTG
>JBJTWB010000282.1:0-9898 GCA_046081505.1 Bacteroidota bacterium
GTTCTGCTCCGACAGGATATGTAACCAACAACACAGATTGTAACGATTCAAACAACACGATCTATCCAAGTGCTACAGAAGTTTGTAACTCTACAGACGATAACTGTAACAGCCAGATCGATGAAGGATTAACTTTCACGAACTACTATGTAGATACAGACGGAGATGGATATGGCGCGGGTACAGCAGTTTCTGCATGTTCACAGCCTGCTGGTTACGTAACAAGCAATACAGACTGTAACAACGCTGTAGCTTCTGTTAACCCAGGTGCATCTGAAGTATGTGGTAACAACTTTGATGATAACTGTAACGGTACAGTAAACGAAGGTTGTGCTACAAACTTGCCAGGTGAAAACCCAAGCAATTCAATCTCTGTGGCTACTTCAACATGGCCAAACTGTTTCTCTAACGTAAACAGCACGTTGGTTGGAATGTCTGCTTCATCAGCAGCTCAGACTACATGTTTAACAGGAGAAGACAAGTGGTATCAGTTTGTTGCAACAACTGAAGGTGTAAGCATCTTGGTTAACTCAACACAAAATGATATCTTGATTGAACTTCAAACTGCAGCAGGAACACTTGTAGCACAAGAGAACGCCGTTGCAGGTTTAGGAAACGAGGTCTTGAACTACTACGGCTTAACAGCTGGTCAAGTGTACAAGGTGGGTATCCGTAACTATAACAGCAGCTTAGGCATTGGTACATTCTCAGCATGCGTACGTATGTTGAAGCGTGGTGGATGTGACTACGGTCCAGGTCCATACAGCTTGTGTCAATACTTCAAAGCAACTTGGGCTGGTCAAACAGGAACAAGCTACCGCTTTACCTTCACTGGAACATCAGGTGCTGCAAACGGTAACGTTTACACAAGAACTCAATCTACAGATATCTGTGTATTGAGCAACGTAACACCAACTATGCCTTACGGGTCTTCTTACAACGTGTTAATCACCAACATCTACACATTACAAGATGGAGCTGGAAACAACGAAGTATTGGAAGTACCTGCATTAGCACCATGTACTTTGAACACCATTGCTGAGCCTGTATCACAATTACGTGCATCAGACAACTGTTCAGCAGGTCCACGTTTCCGTTCAGCAGTAGTGGCTTCATTGCCATGGTCTTGCGGAGCAATTAACTGGAGATGGGAATTTGTAGAGGTAGACGGATCGAACAACCCTGTTGGTCTTCCAATCTATCACTTACGTAACGCGGCAAGTAACTACTTGAACTTAGGAACAGTAGCTGCATTGCAATATGGTAAAACATACCGTGTACGTACATGTCCAATCTTCACTTACACTGGAACGAACTACAACTGGGGTCCTGCTCAGTACATGTGTATCATTGGTCAGTCAGGAATGATTGCTGAAGGTGCAAATGCACAAGCTGGCGATGATGTGAAAGTATCACAAGACCTGTCTCAGAACTTGAATGTATATCCAAACCCAACCAACGGTTCAGATATCAACATTCAGTTGAGCAACATTACATCTGAGAACGTACAAGTACGTGTATTGGATGCAATGGGTCGTGTAGTATTTGCAAACCGCTACGCAGTAGACGGAATGTTCACTACCAACATGACTTTCGATCGTCCGTTGGCGAATGGACTTTACATGATTGAAGCAAGCTTCAACGGTGAGGTTCTTACACAACGCATGATGGTTCAGAAATAGAAGAATTATCGATTTTAAAAGCCCTTCCAAGTGAAGGGCTTTTTTTATGAGTAGTTTTGTGTCATGGTTGTTGAAGGTGGAAAATGTAATTTCTAAAATGGTAAATCAAATGAAAAAATATTTTTTTGCTATGGCACCCTTTTTAGCAAATTCAATAAGAAGTGATGAAGTGAATGAAGTAAGGAGACTATTCTATTGAATGGATTATTCCTTGCGTTGTTCCCCATTGAAAGATGTCACCTGTTTTTTTTCCGAGAATGGCCTTCCCAACGGGCGATTGTAAACCAATGATCATAATGGTTGAGTTATTCAGTGTTGTTTTCCCCCATCCTGTAGCGAGGTAGTATACACCAGCGGTTGTATGCACAAGGCTTCCAAGTCGAACCACATCTGTCTTTTCATTGACCAATGTGGAAGCGCGAAGTACCTCTTCTTTTTGCCGAAGTATTTCTTGTTGCTGTTTGTTGAGGTTTTCCAATTCCAGATGTACCATGGCTTTGCCCGTTTCATGTTTATCACCGGAAGAGCTTTTTCCTTCTTGTTGATTGCTTTCGTTCAATGCATTCCAAGTCTGGGTTAAAGAATGCTCACGCTCCTCAATGGCATGAAGTAACCAAGCGTGTATTTCTTTTTTAGTCATGAGAAATGGAATTTTTTTCTATAAGGAATAAACTAAAAAGGCGAACCGAAGTTCGCCTTTGCTCCCCAGCCTGGGCTCGAACCAGGGACCCCATGATTAACAGTCATGTGCTCTAACCAGCTGAGCTACTGAGGAATTTAACGCTTTGGTGGAACTCTCGTTTTCCATCAAAACAACTCCGCTTCGCATTCAACTCACTGACGTTACCAGTGTACAGCACCCGAGGGGTTTTCTTGAGAGAGTGCAAATGTAATCACAATTTTTTTTTATGCAATATCTCACCCATCTTTTTTTCCTTTGTCCAGCTTTCTATGACTACTTTTACCGCATATTTAATGTCTATGATGCTGGCGTTCCAACTTATTCTGTCTCTCTCAATTCTTATCATTCTTCACGAATTCGGTCACTACATTCCCGCCCGAATTTTTAAAATTCGTGTAGAGAAATTCTACTTGTTCTTCGACCCGTGGTTCAGCCTAATCAAGAAAAAAGTCAAAGACACCGAATGGGGAATCGGATGGCTGCCCTTCGGCGGCTATGTGAAAATTGCCGGTATGATTGACGAAAGCATGGATACCGAACAAATGAAACAAGAACCAAAACCTTGGGAGTTTCGTTCGAAACCAGCTTGGCAAAGACTTATTGTAATGACCGGAGGTGTCATTGTAAACTTCATACTCGGTATCTTACTCTATGCCCTCACTTTCGCAATATGGGGAGAGAAAGTGGTTCCAGTTGAAAACGTAAAGTATGGTATTCACGCCAATGATGTGATGAAAAATGCCGGCCTTCAAGACGGTGATAAAATCATTGCTCTCAACGGCGAAAGACCCAAGAGTTTCATGGCTATCAACAGCGCCCTGCTCTCAGATGATATTCATACCATCACGGTAACCAGAAACGGACAAAATATCGATGTTAAAATGCCCGCTGGTCTAGGTCAACAAATAGTAGATAACGGCACCAAGTCCATGCCCGTTGCCATGCGCTTGCCCTGTGTAGTAGATAGCGTGGCAGTTGGCTCAAACGCCGCTGCTTCCGGACTATTGAAACATGACTCAATTATTGCTTTCAATGGTGTCTCAACAATTTTCTATCAAGACGTGGTGGCCAACATCAAAGAGAATAAAGGGAAAAACAACATCCCCGTTCAAGTGAAAAGAAACGGTAACCTCGTTGAACTCGCTGTCAATGTCACAGAAGATGGAACCATTGGTTTTTTCCCGAAAGCCGATGTACAACAATTTGGTGTAGAACAAATCAACTACTCCTTCTTCGAAGCGATCCCTGCCGGATGGAACACAGCAATTGAAACCATTGGCTCGTATGCAGGAAATTTAAAATACCTCTTCAGCAAATCGGGAGCCTCTCAAGTGGGCGGATTCGGAACCTTCGCGAAATTATTCCCCGAAGAATGGAACTGGGCCGCTTTCCTGCGCATTACAGCGTTCATTTCATTGATTCTTGCTTTCATGAATATTCTTCCAATCCCCGCATTAGACGGCGGTCACGTTATTTTCTTGTTGTGGGAAATGATAACAGGGAAAGCGGTAAGTCAAAAGATTCTCGAGAAAACGCAAATGGTCGGATTTTTCCTTCTTCTAACGCTCATGCTCTGGGGGAATATTATGGATATTGTTCGCGCAATTTTCGGATAAGAAAAAAACCACTATATTTGCACTCCTCTTAACGAAGAGAACATGCCTAGATGGCGGAACTGGTAGACGCGCACGACTCAAAATCGTGTACCTTAGGGTGTGTGGGTTCGATTCCCACTCTGGGTACTAAAGGCTTCATGTGAAGCCTTTTTTTTATGCTATCTTTAACTCCCATGAGCACCATTCAAGACTACCTTGATCAAGTTGATCCAATAAAAAAAGACGCGTTCCTTCAACTTCGTTCCACCATTCAAAAAAATATTCCCGCCGGATTTCATGAAGAATTATCATACGGTATGATTGGTTATGTTGTGCCCCATGCTATTTATCCGAAGGGATACCATTGCTCACCACATTTGCCTTTGCCATTTGTAAGTATTGCAGCTCAGAAAAATTTCATAGCACTCTACCACATGGGTATTTACGCTCAACCCGAACTACTGAATTGGTTCGTTCAAGAATATCCAAAACATGTTTCTGCCAAATTAGATATGGGCAAATCATGTATTCGATTTAAAAAAATAGACAATATTCCTTTTCAACTCATTGCTGAATTAATGAAGAAAATGTCTGTCCAAGATTGGATCAATTGCTATGAATTCAATTATGTGAAGAAGTCTTAATTCAAGGACGAACAAACGGGTTCGCGTTTTTCTCGAATTCAATACTTGTTGCAGGTCCATGTCCGCTGTATACCCTAGTCTCATTGGGTAATGTATACAATTCATTGCGAATTGATTTTTCCAATGTCGCGAAATCACCACCAGGTAAATCGGTTCTTCCTATGCTTCCTTGAAAAAGCGTGTCACCCGCAAGCAACCATCCTTCTTTCTCGAAATAAAAAACAACATGCCCAGGACTGTGTCCCGGTGTAAAGCGCACTTCGCATGCAATGCCTGCATGGGAGAAGTTTCCAGGCTCAAGAACATATTGCGGTGCAGGTCCCTCTGAATAGGGAAGTCCATACATTTCGGCAACAAGTGGTGAGCGCTCCACATTCACTTGATCCAGGGCGTGAGCCTCAGCCACAATACCATAATTTCTGTGAATGTATTCCAATCCCATGATGTGGTCAATGTGGCAATGCGTTAGCCAAACACGTTGAAGTTGAATCTCGTTTTCTGTTAAAAATGAACGAAAAGAGTGTTCTTCTTCACGAGTCATCATGCCTGGATCAATGGCAACCCCAATTTTATTTTCATCCCAAACGAGGTACGTGTTTTCGCTGAAAGCATTGAATGTAAAGGTGTGAAGATTTAAAGGCATGATGAACTTTTTTAACAAAAATAAGTTACCTTGGTTGTATGGTTTGGGTTGGAAGCAAGAAGTTCTTCTTTGTGTGCTGTTTATTCCTTGTCAGCTTCACCGGTTTTAGTCAATTCTACCGGGGTTCGAATGTTACATTTGGAAAGAACAGGGTGCAATATAAATTCTTTGAATGGTTCTCACTGGAAGCAGACCATTTCGATGTTTTTTATTACACAGGTGGAAAGAATTTAGCCGAACATACGTTTCAATTTTCTGAACAAGAATATACCCGACTCAAGAAATTTTATAATGTCAACTTCGATGATCGTATTCAAGTTCTGGTGTTCAATAAACACAGTGATTTTAGACAAAGTAACCTCGGACAAGGAACAGATGAAAACACCCAAATTGGCGGCACCACAACCATTCAAGGGAATAAAATTTTTGTCTTTTATGAGGGCTCTATACGTGATCTTGAAAGGCAAATTTCTATCGGAATATCACGCATCTTTTTTTTGAATCTGATGTACGGTGCCAATTGGCTGAATGTCATTAAAGGTGCCAATCGAATTGCATTGCCCTCTTGGTTTTCAGAAGGTGCAATTCGATATGCTGCTTTTGGCGATGAAGAGGCAGCAGATGAATTTACACTTGATTGGAAATGGGCCAACAAAAGAAACAATCTACAAAGATTATCGAATGACCACGCAGCTCGCGTAGGTCAGGCTTTCTGGAGCCACATTGTAGATATGTACGGAGAAAATGTCATGGTGAATATTCTCAATAGCACACAATTTTTCCGTTCTACAGATGCTGGATTTTCATACATGCTTGGAAAGAACTCTGCAACGTTAATTCAATCATTTCTTTCGTCGTTGGAAAATAAAAATTCCAACGAAATTGAAAATGGATTCAATCAATTGAAATTGACCCGAAGAAAATGGCAACTCTTCAATTCAGAGATTCATTTAAAAAACAAATACGTATATAAGCAGTTTGAACCCAGTTCAAATGGCGAGAACTGGGCTTTCGTGCGATACGATAAAGGAAAATTTTTTGTCACTGTTGCCGATCTAAAAACAGGAAAGATAAAGGTGATTCACAAAGGCGATATTCGCAGTGACCGAATACCAAATTACAGTTTCCCGGTCTTAACCTGGCACCCGAGTAACCAAATTTTAGCCTATATCATTGAAAAAGAAGGCAAGCCATACTTCGTAACCTACAACATTGAAACCAAAGAGAAGAATGAGAAAATACTCATGCAGATAGATCAAGTCAACTCCATGAATTATAGTCCAGATGGAAAACGACTTGTATTTAGTGCCTATTACGAAGGGAAAAGTGATATCTATGTCATGCCCATTTCAGCGAATAAACCGCAATCGATAACATCCGATTTATATGATGATGCCTCTCCTGTTTTCTCATTAGATGGAAGTCAAATTATTTTCTCTTCAAACAGACAAGACAGTCTTCGAAGAGAATACCTAGACACTATAAAAGCGAATTCGAACACGAAGCATATATATGCTGTTCAATGGGAAGCGGAAGCAACAAAGCCAATCATACAGCTTTCATCGGGCTCATGCCAAGATATAAATCCCATTGCCATGCCCAAGAATAGGGTTCAGTTTATTCGAGCAAAAGAGGGAAAGTACGAAAGATGTTCTGTTTATAGAGACAGTGCAATCGCTTTCATAGACACTGTAGTTCATTACCGCTTCTTCAATGTTACAGAAGTTCTTCAAGTGTACGATAGAGAAGTTTCTGAAATGAAATTAGATAGTTCGCAGCGATTCAATACGGTGCTATGCAGTGCATATGAGCTACCCATCGCATACACAACGGAATTAATGCAAGACAAAGCCATTCGGGTGGAAGGTGAGGAGGCGGGCAGAAATGAATCTGAGAAAAAGATGTACAGCGAAATGATTTGGGTACCCAAAACGAAAGCTCAAAATGCCATAGACACGAAGAACTTTCTTTTCCCTGCAGATAAGAAAAGAGAACAGGAAGAGCAAAAAAGACAGCAAGAAGCCGTTGTACAAGTTGATAAGAGAGTCTTGAAAATACCTTTGCAAAAAGATTATAGGCTCAACTTTACTACAGATTATGTGCAGTCATCTTGGGACAATCAATTCGCGAGTGATTTTTATCAAAACTACGTTGGTCCGTCTAGTTTGAACCCAGGGTTTTCTAATTTCTTTCGGGTTGGAGTCTCAGATTTAATGGAAGATTACAGGTTTACAGCCGGAGTGCGTCTTTCTGCAAATCTCTCGAACAGTGATTTTATATTGTCTTTTCAAAATCTGCAAAAGCGTGTCGATAAGAAAGTCTCTCTCCAAAGACAAAATCAAACCTTTTCAGAGAATGGAATTTACATTGAATCACAGACCTTGTTTTTGACTCAGGAATGGATCTATCCCTTCAATGAAGTTTCCTCATTGCGCTTCACCGCCTTGGGAAGGAAAGATAGAATTGTAGTTTTAGGAATTGATCCTGTTACTACGTCTTATCCAAATGCGAATGAATATAATGTGGGAGGTAAACTTGAGTATTGTCTAGACAATACATACCTCAAAGGATTAAACTACCGAACAGGTATTCGGTTTAAATCGTGGGCTGAGCATTTGAGACAGCCTACCAATTGGAAAGAAAAGACTTCAGTGTATGTTGCTGGTTTTGATTTCAGATGGTATCAACCATTACACAGAGAGTTAACATTGGCCTTCAGAATGTCCGGAGCTACGTCATTTGGTGCTTATAAAGTGGTGCATTATTTGGGCGGTGTAGACAATTGGCTGTTCCAACGTGTAGATAACAGTATTGCAGTTTCTCCCAACCAGAATTATACCTACCAAGCCTTCGCTGGACCATTGCGCGGGTTTTATGTGAACTCACGCAATGGAAACAATTTCGTTGTCTCGAATACTGAGCTTAGACTTCCTTTGTTTCGCTATTTAGCCAATAAACCCTTGCAGTCAGAGTTCACAGACAATTTCCAGATCATCGGGTTTTTCGATATTGGCAGTGCTTGGTCAGGAAGAGATCCTTACGATGAAGAAAATGACTTCAATTTAATTTCGTCTACTCAGAATCCTGTCACAGTAGAAATCAGAAGCAATAGAGAACCCATTATCTATGGATATGGATTTGGGTTAAGGTCGAAAGTGCTTGGATATTACATGCGCGCCGATTGGGCTTGGGGGGTAGATGATCATCAAGTTATGCCCCGCGTATTCTATCTTTCTTTGAACATGGATTTCTAAATTACTCTACGTTCCACAGCGTATATGCAAGCGTCTCACCAACAGCCTTCAATGTGCTCTTAGAAATAACACTCATGTTGTCGGAATGGGTATGATGAGAAGAACCAAATTCGAAATTTTGAGCTCCCATAGCACCAGGACGCATGTCAACTATATCTAATGTTGGAATCACCTGATTCATGAAAATGTGATCATCAACAATACCTTGAATTTTCTGTTGAGGAAAATAACTTCCATGACCAATTTTTTCGGCAATGGCCCAAATGCGATCCACGGCGCCACCGGCATTGGTAACACTGTATTCTTCTTTATTGAACTTTGCCCCGTCGGCTCCAACCATATCAAGTAGTATGGCGTATCGAGCTGCACGTGATGTTGTTTGTTTAGCCCACAATTGAGAACCCAAACACCAGGTCAAATAGTCATCAGATGCTGCGGGTTCCCATTCCGGCTTTCCACCGTCTTCTGCATCTAAAAACAACACGTCTATACCTATGCCTTCAGGTAATTGATTTGCCATACGTGCAAGTTCAAGAATAATTCCAACACCACTGGCCCCATCATTTGCCCCATCTATTGGTGTGCGTTGCTTAGAAGCATCGGCATCTTTATCTGCATACGGACGGCTGTCCCAATGTGCAGCAAATAAAATTCTACGTTTAGCCTGAGGTCTAAAACTAGCGGAAATATTTCGAATGGGTTGTGCAATTCCCTGCCAGTTCGGCCAGGTCCCTGTTTGTTCTTTCACATCAAATCCAAAAGATGAAAGCTTGCTTTTCATCCATTCAGCGCATGATGCATGTGCGGCACTTCCCGGAACTCGGGGTCCAAACGCAACTTGCTTTTCAATGTAGGCATAAGCGCTGTCTGTCATAAAGTTGGCAGGGGTGGCTAACTGCTTTTCATCTCCTTTTTTAACCTCATTTGATTTGGAATTTGAAAACTGATTCCAGGAATATAGACCAATGCCGCCAATAAAAAGTGTGAGCAAGAGAAGAGCGGCAATTTTATTTTTATTTTTCATATGTCCAAGTTGTTCCGTCTTTTGAATCGTTGAGTTGAATAGCTAATTTTTTTAGTTCATCACGAATCAAATCTGAAGTGGGGTAATCTTTATTCTCTTTGGCTTTTTGTCTCAATTGAATTATTAATTGCATGAGATGATCAGTAGAATCATTTGCAGATTCAATCGACTCCTCTTTCAATCCCAATACATCGTGAACAAGTTCATGAATCAATGTTTTAAGATTACTCAAGGTTGATTGTGTGAGTGACATTTTTTTATCAAAACAAGAGTTAATGACCTTCACAACTTCAAATAATTGCGCCATAAGAATGGGCGTATTGAAGTCATCATTCATGGCCTGATAGCAATTCGATTTAAATTCGGCAAAATTG
>JBJTWB010000283.1:0-1353 GCA_046081505.1 Bacteroidota bacterium
TGGCTGATATTTATCAGGGTTTCTTGGTTCAACTTCTAGGATACAGCTTTATTTGCTGACCCAGACCCTTCAAAAGGTGCAAAAACAGAAACTATGTCAACCAATAAAGAGATGTTTTCTGATCCGGCATATTTACAATGCTATAAAAAAGAGGCGAAATCAGGTTTGATTAAAGCCGAAGCAATTGGCTGGGCTGCGTGGTTAATCTTTTTGTTGTTGTAGTCATTATCTTTTCGTTTAAGCCCCTTCGGGGGCTTTTTTTATGTGCTAATTCATTAAAATTCACTATACTTGCACTCCTTTTCAAAAGCAGCACATGAACGACATGGTGAAAATATTGGCAGGATCATCATCTAAATACCTTGGAGAAGGCATTGCGAAAGCATTTGGAGTAGATCTTGGAAATGTGATTATTCAGCATTTCTCTGATGGTGAATTTGCGCCTTCCATTGAGGAAACGGTGCGCGGAAAAGATGTGATTATTGTTCAATCTACCTTCCCACCTACAGATAACCTGTTTGAATTGTTGTTGTTGATTGACGCTGCTAAACGAGCAAGCGCAAAACGTATTGTTGCGGTTATGCCCTATTTCGGATATGCAAGACAAGACAGAAAAGACAAACCACGTGTTCCCATAGGAGCGAAGATGGTTGCTAATCTCTTAACTGCTGCAGGTGTGAATCGTGTAATTACCATGGATCTGCACGCAGAACAAATTCAAGGATTCTTTGAGGTTCCTGTAGACCATTTGTACGCAAGCACCATTTTCATTCCGTACTTAGAAACCATTAAGACAGAAAATACAGTTATTGCAGCACCCGATACCGGCGGTACGAAAAGAGCAAGCGCTTACGCAAAGATCTTAGGACTAGACTTGGCCATTTGTTACAAACAACGTAAAGTGGCGAATCAAATAGAGAGCATGACTGTGATTGGAGATGTGAAGGGAAAAGATGTGATCATTATTGACGACATGGTTGATACAGCAGGTACCTTGTGTAAGGCAGCAGAAATGATGCTTGAACACGGTGCAACCTCAGTGCGCGCTGTTTGTACCCATCCTATTTTAAGCGGGCCTGCCTATGAACGTGTGCAAGACTCGGTGATGAAGGAATTAATTGTAACCAATAGTGTTCCATTGAAAGATGGAAAACCAAAAGATAAAATTAGAGTGGTAGATATCTCGGAATTGTTTGCGAGTGTGCTGCACAACCTAATTGAAAATAAAAGTATAAGTTCGAAATTTATTATCTCTTAAATCTATAAACTATGAAGCAATTTTCATTGAGCGGCTCTACCCGCGAGAGCGTAGGAAGACAAAATGCTTCGGAATTACGTCGCAACGAGCAAATT
>JBJTWB010000284.1:0-4994 GCA_046081505.1 Bacteroidota bacterium
GCAGGACAACTTCCCGCAATATTTTCACCCAATGTAAAACCCAAATAACATGGTGCATTCGCAATGGTTGATGTAGCGCTAGATACTGAGAATCTATTGTAAACATCATTCTCAAAATAGTTTCTACCAAAATGCAACTGAGTCATACATGTGGCGTTTGTTACAGAGCCGGATAAATACATGATACAAGATTCGAATCTATTTTCACCATTGAAGAAAGACGGAACAAGCGCATGCTCCAATTGAATCGCATATTCCAAATTTGAAAAGGTATTGAATCCAGCCGCATCATTTAAACCCAAATAAACAAGACATCCCTTTTCAGCTGCAACCCCAATTTCGCTTGATTGAATGAGATTGCAACGCATTCGTAAGCGACCGCCTTTCTTTTTTATACCTGTTGTATGATTCGAGAAATTAGATTGGTATACATACAATTCTGTTAAACTCTCATCCACAACTGGCGCATTCGAATCATAAAAGCCAGATTGTAAAATTCGACTTCGAGATTTTAAATGCTTTGATACAATTGAAGAAGTTAGAAACGTAGAAGCCTCAACACGATAATTTCCAAAGTTTACATTGAACTCATTCAATTCAGCAACAGAGTTCCGAAATACAAACGACGAATAATCATTTTGCACATGAACCTGCAATACTCTCGATTGATAAAAAGATAGATCGGCCCACTGAACAGTATAATTCGAAGTTGAACTTCCTTCTAACCAAGAATTTATAAAATTATTTTTCCTAAAGGAAACCACATGAGAACCCGAAGCCAATACTACATGTGCACTATTAAACTCTATCCATCCTCCCTCACCACCATCATTCAACATACAGCCCTCCGCTACCACCAGAATGGAATCCAATGCGGAATTACCATTCCAATGTAAAGAAGAGCCAAGCTCGAAATCAAAATCTACAAGATCACCACTTCTGCAAACCACATAACCACCTGAGTTGGACTGTTCAATTTCAAAATCGTCAAGAACATGAATCTTTCCTCCCAACAATTCAATTTTCCCTCCATCCAATATCAATTGCCCGCTTTGAAGAATCAATTCAGATCCTTCATTTAGATACAGACTCCCCTTTAATTTTAGTGTGCCTCCATTCAGAACCAATGAAGCACCACTTTCTAAAACCATACTGCTGTTTTTCTCAATAGTAGTCTGCTGATGTTCACTCAAACGAATAACGCACGAATCCGCAACCGTTGCATGTGCGAATAAATTTCCCGCTTCAAATCCAATTCGCATTTCCATATTCCCACTTAAATTAAACTCAGCATTCTCGCATCCCGCCTTGAATTGAACTTGTACTTCATCACCAATATCATTTTGAGCAGGATTCGTAAATAACAATCTTCCGGAATGCACATGCATTGGTCTAAGTACCTCCATTGATTCCACAAGCGAAACTTCCTCAGCATTATTCAAAGCTGTATTCATATTCCAAGCATTTACTTCAGATAGTTTATCTAATAAAAAGTCTATGTGACTCCACGATAAATGAGAATGTGGCTCATTCATACCATTTGCGGCTAAACAATAATCAAAAGGACTAGTTGAAATACTCATTGATTCATGTGCAACGAGCTCTCCCTGCAATAACGCTGAAGATAGGGGAACGAAGCAGTGCTTAATGGCGTATTGATCTGCATTAATTTCACCACATGCATCAGTGAAATCAGACGAAGAGTTAAAGACTTTAACCAATTCATAAATTGAACTTGACCAGCCCCCGTTTGAATAATCAAGGCTTTTGGCTTCAACGGAAACAGACGGCTTACTTGTATAAATGTCTACCGGGCTTAACCAATTGTCCCAACTCATTTGTGTAAACCTTAAATCTGCCAATACATTGGAATAAGTAGTGCTCTCATCATAATTGGCATTTCCAGGTAAAGGAAAAAGTTTAAAAACAATTTCTTCTCCAGATAGCCAATTCGTTACATTGCAGTGCTCATTTAGCAATGGATTTTCTAAAACTGAATATTGTGGTGTTGCATTCAACGAACCGTTCGATATGGCTATATTCAGAGTGTGTTGTGGTAATCCCAATTCCGATAAATACGCTTGAAAATCCAGAAACCAATTTGGTTGCAAAACATTCGCGTTTCCCCAATGATAACAAAGCAATTGTTTAGCAGCGTCACGTTCTAATTTTTCAGAAACGAATAGTTCCGCCTCAGGAACAAATTCAGACAAAAAATAAATGGTTGCTTGTAGACTCAGTGGAATATTGGCACCTAAATGAGGAGAGTCTAAACAGATGTAATGCGAGCATTCATGACACATACCATTTAATTCCATTTCACGAAGTGCAACCCGAGATACAATACCACCCATGCTTGCTCCAGCTATTACATTTTCGTTTGTTCCTTCTTTATAGGTATTACATAACTGAATCAAATGCTGTAACAAAGCTGCATTCTTTTTTATATCTGCAGCGCCATCTACAAAATCTAAAAGCACTAAATCATATCCTCTCTCACTTATACTGTCTAAAAAATTGGGCATTAATGAAAGCATGCTGTATGTACCACTTTCATTCCCTGAGACCAATTCATTCCAACCAAAAGTACCGTTGCGCGTTGCGGTTCTATCCGTACCAAAATCAATTCCTTCAACAAATAAAAAGGGCTTGTCAAACACTCCATCAGCACCTAACTTGACATAGGCGTGACCATAAATCATTTGATTCAATGCATATGTTGAAACTTCATACGGATAATCCCCGTCTACTATTGGCCAAGGAGATGCGTCTGGTGAAATTTCAGAAAGACGCGTAACAGGAATTTCAATTCCCACTTGCCAAAATTCAGAATTAGCAATACCACGAATAGAGAAGTGTATAAGCGTATCTGTCGCGTCTGGTATAAATACCAATTCAGAGCTCATTAATGATTGCCAATTTTCGTTGCCGAATGAATATTCGGTACTTGAAATGAAATTATTCAATTCAATTTGAAGCGTAACTTCATTTTGATAAGTAATCATGTCCTGATTCGAAGAAATGAAAAACAAGTTGCCAACTTCTTCTGTATTTGCCTTTTGATATGAAAAATGAAGAAGCTCCAATTGATTATTTAATGGATTAGAAGGACTACACGATAGACCATAAAATTTTAATAAAGACTTGGATTGAGTAGCCGTAGAATTATATTGGTTCAGTGAATCTGCAAGGCCCAACTGTCTTGAAAAAGGAACAGACGTTTGTGTTCTACCTATAAAGGTTAAAAGACAAAGAATGAGTGTTATTCTGATGTACATAACTGAATTTTTAAAAGGTCAATGAAATGTGATGAACTTCGTTTTTAGCTAATGGAGAGAGGGTTAAATATTCATAGCTGCTTGCTCCTGAATCATAAACTCGTTTAAACTCCAGCTCTACGGGTTCGTTGGCGAATACAAAAAGTGAATCACAATTTGAATTCGGATAAAGCGTACATTCAATTAGTCTATTCTGAAAACCTTTTTCAATTCGCACATCCACGTGATTCAATGAAGTCTGAACATTCATTTCATCAGTTAATGAAAAACTCAATTGCGCGCGTGACTTCACTCGAAAACAGTGTTGAACTCGTCCATTCAAACCACATAGAACATCACTCAGATCAAAATAATATGCGTTGTCTTGACTAGCGACTGAAATGCAATCAATTTCTCCACATTCAATCAGAGGAAATACACCCAATTGATTGGTCACTGAACTATCCACAAGTTGAAATGCAGGACCGCCACCAACTGCATTCGTTTTGTAAAATAATAATTTCGCATTGGGAATAGGAGAGTCAGTTCCCGATTCCAAAACTTGAATAGTAAGCCCACTTGGGGTTACGTCTTCTTGTTTGCATGAAGCAATTCCAAGAAAGATCAATAAACTAAAGATTAATTTTTTCATAGGTCCATTTTTTTATGGACCAAAGATTTATGAATAGAGAAAGAAGGTCTTATTCAATAATCATATAAGATATAGGCTGTTTATTCAACCAGTTTTAAAGTATATCTATCGGCAAATGATTGCTGGGCGTTCTCGAAATCACGTTGTACAAATGTTGATTCATTTTGAATTTCCATTCTCAAAACACGCGTTGAGTCTACCAAATCAAAAGTTATATCTGATGAAGGAAGGGTGTGAAATTGAACCAAATCTTTATATTGTGCAGAGAGTAATTTATGATACACTTCAATGACATGCTTTGCAGGATAAACAAGCGTTGTATCCTTCTCATACAAACCAATTTCATTAAGTACCTTTTGACAGGAATCTACTTTCTTCTTGGCGCCCTCAAATCGGCTATTGATTTCAATTTGATTCAGCAATGATTCATCCAGTTGCTGCATAACCAAACCTGCCTCAGTGAGAACCAATACAATTTCATTGTTATAATTTCTCGCTCTTTCTTGGGGTGTATCACAACCCAGAAGCACCAAGACCAAAACAAATGAAAAAAACAAATTCACGTTAGACATATCGCGAATTTATCTCAATACATGAGAAGGTAGTTACACCTTACTCTTCTTTTTATGAAAATCTATAGTAGATGAAAATCCCATTTGTAACGTGTGATTATTCTCAATCTTTATACCGTCTGCTTTCAAAAGCAATTGATTCATGTAGCCAATTTCCAACTTACCCCACTTAGGAAATTTATATCCCAATGCGACATAAGCTCTATTTTGATCAAAAATATTCGACTGAACATTACCTCCAAAGTTAACAAACGCTTCTTCATAGCAGGAAAAGTACATTGAGCCTTCTTCAATTATTTTCCCTTTAAATGGCAAAGACATTCGTGCCAATATTCTTCCTCGGTTGGTATAGACATCGTCACCTGGTGCATACTCACCCGGACCTTGAAGAACGGGAAGTTTACTAAACCGCTGTTCCAATCTTAGCCTTGTGATTAACTCAATTCCTCCAGCTTGACTTTTAAATTGCACCTGTTCCCAAATTCTATTTTCCGGAAAAGCACATTTAACAGG
>JBJTWB010000285.1:0-5778 GCA_046081505.1 Bacteroidota bacterium
TCCCGAATCAAACGTGTATACTTGTAGATTTCGGCACATGCATTACCTATACCATTTGTCAAAACAACAAACTTGTCAAGGGTGCAATTTCACCTGGCATCTACTTGCGATATAAAGCCATGAACGAAGGGACTGGAAAGCTACCCCTCATTCAAAACGAATTGGAATTCTCCTTGCACTTTGGTCAGAATACAAATGATAATCTTATTGCTGGAGTAAGTTTTGGTATACTCTATGAAATCAAAGGTTTTTTAGAGTTGGCCACTGTAGATTTTGAAAATTTGCAAATAATATTTACGGGTGCTGATGCAGCTTTTTTTGAGAAACACCTACAATACCCGATATTTGTAGAAGAAAATTTAACTTTGAGGGGATTACGTAAGATTATTTCGTGAAAGCACTAAACACCATTTCAACTCTATTTTTTGTAATCATCTTGTTTCAGGTTGATGCTCAAATTTCAGTCAATTCACCATACACACGTTTCGGTATTGGTTTCACCGATCTTTCGTTTAATCCTAGGTCAGCGGCTTTGGGTGGTACGGGTGTTTCACTTGCGAGCGACTTCAACCTGCAATTGAGTAATCCCGCGTCATATGCATTCATGAAAGAAACTACTTTTCAAGGAAGTGTTTACTCTAAACAAACCAGCCTTCAAAATGGTGAAACAAGTCAAAAATTTTGGGGAGGACAAGTTGGTGAAATGGGATTTGGTTTCAAAAGAACACAGAGTAAATGGGGGTTTGCAATGGGCTTAAGACCCGAGTCTCAGGTAGGGTATAAATTTGAAAACTCGCAAGCCTTGAATGATTCAACAAATGCCACTTATTCCTATTCGGGAGAAGGTGGATTTTCAAATTTCTCTGTTGGCTTTTCCCGCATTTTCCTTTTTCACCTCGATTCCACCAAAACCAAGGCGCACAGTTTAAGTATTGGTGCGAATCTGAATTACAGATTCGGTTCTATATTGAGAGTGGACCGTGTTAATTTCAATAATTCAACCATTTACAATAGCAAAGTAACTGACAGATTGGTAATCAATGATGCGAATCCTTCATTTGGAATAATCTATAATTTCCCTATACATGTAGTTCAAGATAAAGGAAAAGCTTTAAGATCTACACATGGAACAATTGCTGGAACTTTCGAAATACAAAATGATTTTGCGGCCAGCTCGCAAGAAATAAGTCAATTGACAAGATATGTAAACGGCGTAGAAATTACTAGCGCAACCATTTTAGACACTACCTATGCTGGTCTTCAGTTTCAAATGCCTATGAAATTTGATTTTGGTGCCAATATTCGTCATGAATTCAAGAAAAATGGTGCAATTTTGATCAGTACTTCATACCGAATTCAAGATTGGACGGGATTATCTAATGAAGTCATTCAAGTTAGTAATCAGCAGTTTTATAAATCATCACATATGGGAATAGGTCTGGAATATCAGCCCAACACCAATGGAGTCAGTGACAAAATTCTTTCGCTTGGCATCTATCGCATTGGTGCCTCCAAACAAGACCTGTATTTTGGAATAAATGAAGAACAACTTCAAATGCGGTCCATTTCATGTGGATTCCAACTTCCCTTCCCAGCAAGTAAAACTTCGAGTTCTATTTGTGTGAGTGCAGAGTTGGGCCAAGTGGGCCAAGTGGGATCTGCAATAACTGAAAATTTTGCCAGCTTTCAGGTTGGATTTGTTATGAGACCTTTTGAGAAATGGTTCTTACGCAGAAAATATGATTAAACTATTCGGTGTTCTATTCCTTTTTCTTTCCGTTCTCATTCTTAGTTCATGTGAGAACAACATTTCGGAAATTAAGGCCATTACCGATCCTAAACTTGTACCCATTCAAAGTTCCTTCAACTGCACGTATCGTTACAGTTTAAATGGGGTTGTTCGTACCGAGGTTCAAGCTCAACAGCTTGACCAATATGCCAATGATAGCACTTATTTAATTTGTCCGAAGCCATACATAATACAGTTTTATGATTCCACAGGAGCGTACACAGGAACAATGACAGGAGAAGAAGCGCTATTTTCTCAAAAATCAAATAAATTTTGGACCTCGGGCAAATTGATACTAGAAAATTACAAGCACGAAAAACTAGAGACCTCGGCCTTGTTCTTCAACATTGATGATGACATTGTTTTTACGAAAGAGCCTGTTAAAATCACAACTGACAACAGCGTTATTCAGGGGGTAGGAATGCGCAGTAACGCATCCTTTACCGAATATGAAATTTTACAAACCTCAGGTGATTTTAACCAAAAATAAGAGCGCATGAATAACAAAATAACTGAAATAGTACTCATCTTCTGGGCCATCGTTGTGGTTGCTTCGCTAGCTTTTTCGATTTACGTTTTAGCTGTTGATGGGTGGGAGCACGCCTATTCACATTTTTTCATTCCAGCCATTTCATTGATGTGGCTTTTATTTCGATGGGGGATGTATAAAAAAATGAAGAAACATGAACAACGGCAATGAGTGACATCTTAATTATATTCATTACTCTGCTTGGTTCTGCGTTTTGCTCAGGAATTGAAATTGCTTTTTTGACGGCCAACAAATTAAAAATCGAACTGGACAAAAAACAAGGCGTTTCGGGGGCAGGAATCCTTTCCTATTTTCAAAACAAACCAAAGTATTTCATTGCTTCCATGCTAATTGGAAACAACATTGCTTTGGTAGTTTTTGGGTTAAAATTCGGCGGTGCCTTGGAAAATGAATTGAGCCATTTTTTCGAAAATGCCTATTCCGTGCTTTTCATTCAAACCATTGTTTCTACCCTGGTTGTTCTCATTTTCGGTGAATTCATTCCAAAAGCCATATTCTCATCAAATCCGAATGTGTGGCTGAACAGACTTGCTTTGCCACTGGCACTGTGGTATGGCGTTTTATTCATCTTTGCTTTTCTATTCACTAAACTAAGCAACGCTGTTATTTTACTCATTACCAGAGACCGTCTGAAAGAAGCTCCTTTGGTTTTTGGAACAACCGACCTGAATCACTTTTTAGAAAATGCAACTGGTAAAACTCCAAGTGCAAGTGAAATTGATTTAGAAATTCAATTTTTTCAAAATGCTTTGGATTTTAAATCTGTTAAAGCAAGAGATTGCATGGTTCCTAGAAATGAAATTGTTTCACTTGAGGTGAGTATGCCCATTGAATTAATGAAAGAGCGATTCATGGAAACGAAACTTTCCAAAATACTGGTGCATAGGGATAGCATAGATCAATTAATTGGATACGTGCATTTCAGTGATTGTTTTAAGTCTCCAAAGTCCATACTCGAAACCCTCCGACCAATAGCGATCATACCAGAGGCCATGCCAGCAAATGAAATTCTACGCGTTTTTAAAAAAGATAAAAAATCTGTGGCTGTTGTGGTTGATGAGTTTGGCAGCACTGCCGGATTAATCACATTTGAGGATATCATAGAAGAAATTTTGGGAGAAATTGAAGATGAACATGACACCACCGAATTTGTGGAAATTGAATTGGAGGGTGGAGCTTATGAATTCTCTGCGCGTCTAGATGTTAAGTATATCAACGAAAAATACCATTTGAATCTACCTGAATCTGACGAAGACTATGACACATTGGGCGGATTAATTCTGGCAATTAACCAAGGATTTCCAGAAATAAATGAGGTCATTCAGACCCCTCAATTCGAGTTTACCATTCTCGCCGTGAATGCAAATCGAATAGAGCGCATTCGAGTAAAGGTTGAAAATGGTGAGGTCTAAAGAATAATTTCATTTTTCCAGCGATTTTTCCGATATTCGCACTCCTAAATTCAAAACCATTCTTATATGGCTATTATTTCTCGTATTCGTAGTTATGGCGTCATCAGTCTTGTAGTTGGCGTTGTTGTGCTCTTATTATTCGTTCTCCAAGGCTTGCCACCTGGTGGCAACGGTTTCTCAATATTTGGTTCCACACCTGTTGGAGAAATCAACGGAGAGACCATTGATGAAACCACCTGGCAAAACGCTCTTCAGCGTCAATCGAAATTATTTAGCTATCAGAATTCTCAGGCACATGGTCTAGAAAATGACGTGTGGACAAATATGGTTGAAACTACATTACTTCAACCAGAGTTTGAGGCTCTTGGTTTGGTTATTTCTGATGAAGAGTTAGATGAAATCATGTTTGGCAATTTCATTAGCCCTTATGTATTAAGTACTTTTTATGGTGGAAAAGACTCGCTTCCTTTCCATGATCAACTTCGTACAAACTTTGAAGAAATGGATAAAGCCGATGCAGAGGGCTATAAAGAGCTTGTTCGAATGAAACGTCTGCGTCAGAAATATGATGGTTTGGTTTCAAAGGGGGGATATATCAATTCACTCGACGCTAAATACGCTTTCAATCAAGCCAACAACAAAGCAAGTGTTGTGTATGTGGTGAAGCCTTATTCTGAAATCATGGAAGGTGAAATTTCTTGGACAGAAGAAGACATTGAAAATTACTACAACGAGCACAAAAACGACAGAGATTTCAAGCAAGAAAGATCAAGAACTCTTGCTTATTTAACCATTCCAATTGCAGCATCTGCGAAAGATTCTGCAGATGTAATTTCGTCATTAACTGCTTTAACTACTGAGTTTGCAGCTGGAAAAAATGCCGCAGCAGATTCATTATACGCAGCAACACACAGCTCAATTCCTGGAACTTCCAAAGTAAAATATACAAACGGAAGCTTTCCAGAGCCATTCAACACGCAAATGATGCTTGATAGTATTGGGAAAGTTGTAGGGCCAGTTTTCGCTGGTGGTACTGCAAAACTTGCAAAAGTAACTTTCAGAGGCACAGAAGCAGACTCTGTAACCGCTCGTCACATTCTCTTCAGCGAAAAGGGTGCTGCTGGTAAAGCCAAGGCTGATTCTGTAAAGAAGGAAATCTTAGCTAAGAAAAATTTTGCAGAAGTTGCAGCTAAAATAAGTACTGATAAAGGTTCAGCCGTTAAGGGTGGTGATCTTGGAACATTTGGCAGAGGTGCCATGGTTCCTGAGTTTGAAAATGCATGTTTCAATGGGAAAATTGGTGATTTACAAATTGTAGAATCACAGTTCGGAACCCACCTCATTGAAGTTACAAAGAAAGGAAGTTTGGTACCTGTAACCTATTACGCTTCTGTTGAGAAAGAAATGACACCAAGTGGTTCTACTCGTAAAGAAACACAACGCACAGCTATGCAATTCATTCAAGAGCATGGAGACAGTGTAAGTTTCCGTAAAGGTGCAATTGAAAAATACAATGGTTTAACAACAGCTCCGAATGTGCGTCCAGAAGCCGTTGCAATTACTGGAATTCAAAACGCGAGTGAGATCATTTCATGGGCTTACACTTCTGAAATTGAAGAAGGTAAAATTTCTCAACCCTTCCTCACCGATAACGGCTGGGTGATTGCTTGTGTAATGGAAGTGCGTGAACAAGGCGTTCCTTCGCTTCGTAATGCTTATGACAAAGTGAAAAAAGAAGTAATCACAAAGAAGAAAGCTGAAAAATACATGGCATTAATGACCGGTTCTTCCATGGAAGAAATAGCTGGCAAAGCGGCTGTAACTGTAAAGCAAGCAGAAAATATGAGTATGAACATGAGCAACATTCCAGGTTCAGGAGTTAATGAGCAAGAGAATGCTGTTATTGGTGTTTGCTTTGGATTACCAACAGGTAATATATCTGCAGCTATAGAAGGAAAAGGTGGAATCTACGTTATTCAACGTGCAGCTGATGTAGCAACAACGGCGTCTGTAGATAATTACTCATC
>JBJTWB010000286.1:0-14557 GCA_046081505.1 Bacteroidota bacterium
GCTATATTTATTTCAACAAGCTCATTGACATGTTGGTTTTTGTCGATGCATATTGCAGTCAAACTAGTGGCAAACTCTTGGCAAAGGTTTGAGAAAACATCACCCACAGATTCTTCATTCCAAATGGTTGCTATTCTCGACTTTAATTCAACTGTCAGTTCTGAAGAATCCATTACTTCAATCCCCGAAATTTGCTTGTTGACTTGTAAAAAACCGTTGACCAACTGAAGAGGAGAGTCTAATTTTAGATTGGATTTTTCTGAAGATTTCCAATCTTGATTTTCAATTCTTCCAAGGCGGGTATATTTCCAAGACTCTGAACGTGTTGTTGGAAAAGGAACTCGAGCACTCGACCTGTCTATTATCCCATTCCACACCGATGTTGGTGCGAGTGAGTTGATCCAATTGGGTAAATTAACTTTCGCCTCCTTTTCCATTACGCGTCAACCGTTTCTTTGATCCAATCATACCCTTTTTCTTCCAACTCCAAAGCCAATTCTTTTGTTCCTGACTTCACAATTTTTCCCTTGTACAATACATGAACAAAATCAGGAACAATGTGATCCAACAAACGCTGGTAATGCGTAATAACAACAAATGATCTCTTACCGTCTCGCATCGCATTCACCCCTTGAGAAACGATTCGCAGGGCATCAATGTCAAGCCCGCTATCGGTTTCATCTAAAATGCATAAACTAGGATCAAGCATCGCCATTTGAAATATTTCATTTCGCTTTTTTTCACCACCACTAAACCCTTCGTTCACTGCTCGATTAGCGAGTTGTCCGTCTAACTCTACAAGTGCAGATTTCTCTTTCACCAATTGAAGAAATTCCTTAGCCGTTAAAGCATCTAAGCCTCTATGCTTTCTTACCTCTCCAACAGCCGCTTTTAAAAAGTTCATGTTACTTACTCCAGGAATTTCAACCGGATATTGAAATGCTAAGAATAGTCCCTCACGAGCCCGCTCTTCAGCAGCCATTTCCAACAAATCATTTCCTTGAAAAGTTACCTTTCCTCCGGTGATTTCATAATCTTCTCTTCCTGCTAGAACGGAGGCTAGAGTGCTCTTGCCCGATCCATTCGGACCCATAATAGCGTGAACTTCTCCAGGTTTTACTTCTAGGTTCAAACCTTTTAAAATTTCTTTTTCCTCTATTCGAGCTTGTAAATTTTCAATCTTCAACATAAGCATATTTTTTAACCAACACTTCCTTCCAATGATATTGCTAAAAGCTTTTGCGCCTCAACTGCAAATTCCATTGGCAGCTTGTTCAATACCTCCTTCGCATATCCATTCACAATCATTCCAACAGCCTGTTCTTCATCAAGACCTCGCTGCAAACAATAGAAAATTTGATCTTCTCCAATTTTTGAAGTGGTTGCTTCGTGCTCAACTTTCGCTGAACTGTTGTTTGTTTCGATATATGGAAAAGTATGGGCGCCACACTGATCTGTCATGAGCAAAGAATCACACTGCGAAAAGTTTCTCGCGTTCGATGCGTGCTTGCCAATGTGAACCAATCCTCGATAAGAATTCTGACTTTGACCAGCCGAAATTCCTTTCGATATAATGGTACTTTTTGTATTTCTTCCCAAGTGAACCATTTTCGTTCCCGTATCCGCCTGCTGAAAATTATTGGTCACAGCAACAGAATAAAATTCACCAATGCTGTAATCACCCTTTAAAATACAACTTGGATATTTCCACGTAACGGCGCTTCCTGTTTCAACCTGGGTCCACGAAATTTTAGAGTGACTTCCTTCACAAACTCCTCGTTTTGTAACGAAATTGAATACTCCACCTTTACCATCTTTATCACCGGGATACCAGTTTTGAACCGTGCTGTATTTGATTTCTGAATCTTTGTGGGCAATCAATTCTACCACCGCAGCGTGCAGTTGATTTTCATCGCGCTGTGGGGCTGTACAGCCCTCTAAATAACTAACATAACTCCCTTCATCGGCTATGAGCAGCGTCCGCTCAAATTGCCCGGTACCAGCTTCGTTTATTCTGAAATACGTGCTCAGCTCCATGGGACATCTCACTCCCTGGGGTATATAACAAAATGAGCCATCTGTAAAGACCGCAGAATTCAGAGCTGCATAATAATTATCTGTTCTTGGAACTACAGAGCCTAAATATTTTTTAACTAGTTCACTGTGATCCTTGATGGCATCACTCATGCTGCAAAAAATAATTCCCAATTCGCCCAACTTCTCTTTGAATGACGTTGCAACAGAAACGGAATCCATAACAAAATCAACAGCCACACCACTTAACCTTTTTTGCTCCTCAATTGAGATTCCCAGTTTCTCCATGGTCTTGCGCAACTCCGGATCTATTTCATCTAAACTATTCAATTGTTTTTTTTGCTTCGGTGCGGCATAGAAAGAAATTTTTTGCAAATCAGGCTTTTCATATTGCACATGCGCCCACTCTGGCTCATTCATTTTTTGAAATATAGCAAATGCCTCCAAGCGCCATTGCAACAACCATTCAGGTTCATTTTTTTTGTTGGAAATAAGACGAATAATGTCTTCGTTCAAACCTGCAGGAGCCTTATCAGATTCAATGTTGGTTACAAAACCAAACTCATACTCTTTTGAAGTTACATTGTCTAATAGTTCATCGCCTTCGTACGCCATTTTTCTATTGCTTAAATTGAAAAACTTTCACCACAACCACATGTTCTAGACGCGTTCGGATTATTAAAAACAAAACCTTTTCCGTTTAATCCGCCGGTATATTCCAATTCTGTTCCTACGAGATACAGAAAACTTTTTCTGTCAACAACAACCTTTACACCGTTGTCTTCAAATACCTGATCCCCCTCATTGATGGTAGTATCAAATTCCAATTTATACATGAGGCCACTGCACCCCCCACCATCTACACCCACTCGCACAAACGCATCAGCCGCATGACCTTCGTCTAAAATCAGTTTAGCTACCTGATCTTTCGCACTTTGAGATACTTTTATCATATTCGTTTAAGTAACAATTCAACTTTATTTTTTGTTCTATTTAGAAAAAATCTAAATAGTACGCGAAAATACCACAAATGTGGTATTACAACAAAATATTAATGCGTGATTATACGCCGAAAAGTCAAATTCACTCGCGGTTTTGAAACCTTCTTTTTGAAAATCGCATGTTGCCAAGAATTCTGAAAATTTTCCATGATCAATACATCTCCATGATGCAATTCCACTCCAAATCTTTCTTTTGTTTGAATATGCCGAAATTCCATTTTTCGCGTAGCTCCAAATGAAACAGACGCAATTATTTGTTGGTCAATTTCTGGTTCATTATCTGCGTGCCAACCCATACTATCCGCCCCATTTCTATAATAATTACACAACACGGCATTACTGAGAAAACCTACATACTCAAATAATTCATTTTGTATTTGAACAAGTTCTTCAGCGAATTCACGAGCAGGCCACGAAACCGATGAATACGTGTATTTGGGTCCGAAATAGCATGTTAATCGAGGCTCTAAATATTCCTTTCCAAAAACACGAATTGGATTTTGTTGCCAAGGCAAAGAATTGAAATCACCTATTTGATAACTTGCAAAAGCTCGCGGAAAATACCATAAAATGGCATTATCCTTTTGATACAGTTTCGTCTTGTTTAATCTCATTTTCACCTGGAATTACATCTTCCTTTGGTGTAGGATTGGGCTTTTGGGGAGGGGGAAAAGCATCGATTTGATCTAAAGGAACCTGTGCCTCCTTCCGAACATCATTTGCTGTCTTCAATATTTCATCTTGAACGTCTCTTGCTGCGTTTCTGAATTGATATACCGCCTTTCCCAAAGTCTGTGCAATGGAAGGAATGCCTTTAGCCCCAAACAACAACAAGTAGATGAACAAAATCATCAATATTTCACCCATGCTCATGCCGCAAAAATACAATAAAAAAAGCGCCGATGACTCGGCGCTTTCCATTATTATACAACTGTATTATTCAGCCTTCTTTCCGAACAAACGGCGCATATCTACAACAATCGGAGTTGCAATAAACAAGGTAGAATAAACCCCGCTTAACACCCCAATAATCATAGCAAAGCAGAATCCTTTAATATCATCTGATCCGAAAATAAACATCACCAAAAGAGTTAAAAGTACGGTCATGGATGTATTGATTGAACGGCCCATTGTGCTATTCAAAGCGTCATTAATTGTTCCTTTCAAGTCGCCGCCTTTGCGTTCACGCAGATATTCACGAATACGGTCAAAGATTACCACGGTATCGTTAATTGAATATCCAATTACAGTCAAGATTGCACCAATGAAGTTCTGGTTAACCTCAAGCGTGAAAGGCACTAAACCGTTTAACAAAGTGAACGCACAAATTACAACCAAGGCGTCGTGGAACAAAGCCACCACCGCACCAATAGCAAAGTCCAATTTTCTGAATCGGAATACGATGTAAATACCAACAAGCAATAACGCAATGATTGCAGACCAGTATGCTTCGGTTCTAAAGTCATCGCTCATGGATGCATCTACTTTGTACGAAGAAGTAACCTCGTGCTTTCCTACTGAATTTAAAACTTCATCTACTTTACCTGAAACCTTTTCATCAACGTTTTCTGAATTATCATTGATAAGGTAGTTCGTTGTTAGTTTGAATTCGTTACCGGTTCCTCCAATAGCTTGAACAGATGTTGCCGCTGAAGATCCGTTTTCTACTAAACCGCTGTTAAGCGCACTTCTTACTTGTTCTGCATCTACACTTTGCTCAAACTTCACCTTCATGGAAGTTCCACCCGCAAAGTCTACACCCATATTGAAGCCCCGTGCGGCCCAAGACCAAACACCAGCGCCAATTATAACAATTGAAATTACATAATAGATGTAACGTTTAGAAACAAAATCATAATTGATTTTAGTGAACCAATTCTTGGTTATATTGCTATAGAATGTAATCTCCTTCTTGTTGTCTAAACGACGGTACAAAATCAGTCGAGAAATGATAATTGCCGTGAACAACGTAGTGAAAATACCAATGATTAATGTGGTTGCAAAACCTTTAATTGGACCAGTACCTACAACAAACAATACCAAACCGGTGATTAACGTGGTTGCGTTACCATCCAAGATGGCGCTGATGGCCTTCAAGAAACCATCTTTCATTGCAGCCGACATTCCTTTACCGCGTCTTAATTCTTCTTTTACACGTTCGTAAATCAATACGTTCGCATCAACCGCCATACCCATGGTTAATACTATACCCGCAATACCCGGTAAAGTCAATGAGCCTCCTATAGAAACCAAAGCACCAATCAAAAAGAACAAGTTAGCTACCAAGGCCACGTTAGCTGCCCATCCTGCCCAAGCATAATAGAACATCATGTACAGAAGAATCACAATAAAGGCGGCAATGAAAGACCACAAACCAGCCTTGATATTCTCATCTCCCAAACTAGGACCAACAACAACCTTATCTACAATTTTCGCTGGTGCTGGAAGAGATCCGGCTTTCAACAATCCTGCTAGGTCTTGCGCCTCAATCATTTGCTTGTCGCGATCAGCACCGGTTCCAAAAGTGATAACCGAACGACCGTTCGGAATTTCTTCGTTCACTGACGGTGCAGAATAAACCAAGCTATCCATAACAACAGCAATCGCTCTTCTATTATCTTGAGCATTTTGCTTGGTCATTTCTCTCCATTCAGCAGCACCATCTAAATCCATTGACATTTCAACAACTACATCTCCTGTAGTTGGATCAAAATCAGGTCTTGCATCTTGAATATTTTTTCCTGTAAGTCTTGGCTTGGCGTTTTTGCTATTTGGATCTTCTGTTTTAATTGCATACAGCGCCGCCACACCTTGCTCTGCCTTAGCACCCCAAAGAAGTCTTAAGTCACCTGGAAGGATACTTTTTGCCTCTGTTGAACGCAACATTGCGTTGATTGCATCTTGATTGGAAACGCTAGCCTGTCCTACAACTGCAGATAACTGAGTAGCGTCTTTAGGGAAAATTGGTTGCATTAAAGCGAACAACGGATTCTTCTTACGTTTCTCATCATCTGTCAACTGATCATCTGGCTTCACGGTTGGAGCAACTGCTGTAGAATCTTTGCCAGTTGTATCTGCAGACGCATTGATTCCCCACAACTCAGGAGCCATTTTCTTACCCAGAGCATCATTTAGATTTACCAATGCTTGAGCCACTTCAGCATTGAAATAGGTATTCCAAAACTCAAGATTCGCAGTTGACTTTAAATTCTTCGAAATTCGTGCATCGTCTTTAATTCCAGGTAATTCAACAACAATTCTGTTTGATAACGCCTGTTTTTGAACATTAGGTTGCGCAACCCCAAATTGGTCAATACGTTTACGAATAATGTTTTCCGTGTTGTCGATAGCATCAGAAGCCTCTTTGCGAAGTACTGCAAGAACTTCATCATCTGTCATTTCAAGCTTGAATTTATCAGGGCTTCCAATGCTGAAAATGGCAGATAATTTTTTACCATTCGCAACTTTCTTCCACTCTTCACTGAATAACGTAATATAATCTTGTGTGCTGTTGCGCTGTGCTGCCTTCGCATTATCTATTGCCTGAACAAACTCAGGCGTATTGTCGAAGTCACTCAATGAAACCAACAAATCAGGAATACTTACCTCTAGCGTAATGCTCATACCTCCACGTAAGTCCAGACCAAGATTCAACTCTTTTTGCTTGATTTGACCGTAGGTGTAACCCATGAAAGCCACGGCTTCAGAACTGTCTTGTAAGGCCTTATTCAATCGAGCCTCAAAACGCGGATCATCTTCGGGAATTGAATCACCAATCTGTTCTAGTACGGCTTGTTTCACCGTTGCTTCATAGTCTCGAACAATCCAACTGAACGAAAGCATGTAACCCACAGAAAGGGTTAATAAAAGGATAAATACCCAAAGAAGTGATCTATTTTGCATGTATACAGATTTTGGTCAAATACTATTTAAGGGTTGCAAATATAACCAAATCCACATAAAAAGTGTTGATAAGTCACAAAAAAAGGGACAGCTGATGCTATCCCTTTTCAAATATACTGTAATTTATCACATCAAGCCTTCCGCCTTAGCTCTTTTCATTGCCTCTGACAAACCAATTTTATTGATTACTTTCATTCCTTTTGGAGTGACACGAAGTTCAACCCAACGGTTTTCTTCTGCTAACCAAAAGCGCTTATACTGTAGGTTTGGGAAGAACTTTCTGCGAGTTTTAATATTCGAGTGAGAAACGTGGTTTCCTGTAATAGTCTTCTTTCCTGTGATTTGACAAACACGTGCCATAACAATTGAGTTTTTGTGAATAAAGGGGTGCAAATATAGCGCTTTTTTTAATAACTGCAAGTTTTTTAATAAGAAAGGTGCTTAAATGTAGTCATTAAAGCATAAAGTACGGTCATGTCTCGGTTGCGCTCACGATTTTTACCTAAACTTAACTTCTGCACAATCTCTCCTTTTTCACTCGATAAGGCAATGAATATAGTTCCTACATCATGCCGCTCGTCTCCACCTGTAGGACCAGCCCAACCTGTAGTTGCAAGTGCTAAATCGGTACCAAATTTCTCTCTACAACCTTTAGCCATTGCCATTGCCGTTTCTTCACTTACCACCCCATATTCTGCAATTATTGATGGTGCTACGCCTAATTCTTTTTCTTTCACCGAGTTCTGATATGCAATGACGCCTCCTTCAAATACTTCGCTTGAACCAGCAACCTCGGTGATTTTCTGAGCCAACATACCACCTGTGCAACTTTCAGCTGTTGAAATTGATTTTTTAAAATTTCGTAATAACCCAACAACAACTTCTACCAAACTCACATTTCCCTCGCCATAAATGAATTCGCCAATAATTGACTTCAAACTGACTACAGCTTCATCAACAATTTGTTGGGCGTCTATGCTGTAACAAGAGAGCCTTAATTTCACTGACCCCGGAGAGGGTAAATAAGCGAGTTCAATACCTTGATTGCGAATCTCATCTTCCCAATCTCGAATCGTTTCAGCTAAAAAACTTTCTCCAACTCCTTGGGTTAAAATGGTTCTATGCACAATGGTTGGAAGCTTAAATCTTTGCCTTATTTCATCAAACACATATGTTTCCATTAGAAATTTCATCTCGTATGGAACACCCGGTAGCGATACACAAATTCCACCACTGGCTATTTGAAAAAGCATGCCATTGGCTGTTCCAACTAAATTTTCCAACACATGACAGGAAGCTGGAACCATGGCCTGCTGTTTATTCACTTCTAAAAATGGCAGCTTGCGCTGCTCAAAAAAAGCCTTTACTCTTTTCAGCGAGGCTTCATGAAGAACTAGCTCCGTATTGAAATACTTGCACAAGGTGTGTTTTGTAATATCATCTTTCGTTGGACCCAATCCGCCAGTTAAAATAATGATATCCGACCTCCCTTGCGCCAATTGAAGCGCATCTACTATTGCGACCTCCTTATCTGAAATGCATAATGAGTTTGTAACTCGAACTCCAATTTTCGCTAATTCGCCACCTAACCATGCCGCATTTGTGTTTATTGTCTGCCCTATTAATAACTCGTCACCAATAGTAATTATCTCCGCTTTCATTTTGAATTTTTTTTATTAAACCTTTTTTCTGTAAATTGGTTCGCTTAATCTTAACTATGTATATGAAACAAATCTACACCATCATCTCAGGCGTGCTCCTCACGTCTACAGTCTTGGCCCAAGGTCTCTCATTTGAACTTCGTTCAAACCAAAGAATGGCTGCCAAATTAAATCCTTTCACGGGTAAGGTCGTTGGTTCCTCCAACACCCCCGGTGTAAAAGTACCATACCTTCCTTCGGAAGCTAAAATGCTCACCCAAGTTGAAGAATATGTTGGAACTTCTATTTATGATTTGCAAACCAACAACAGTGTACAAAACCGAATTATCGCGGACGATGCTGGGGTAGCTGCCTGCTTTACTTTCAGCGCAACGAACTCAAACGACACGTATCCCGATCGTGGTACAGGTTACAATTACAGACAAGCTGGTGTTTGGCAAGATGATATTACACAGCGTCTTGAAAGCATGAGAACCGGTTGGTCATCTTTGATGCACCTAGGTAATGGAGGGGAGGTTGTTATGAACCACTCAGGCACTGGTGGAATTAAAGTTTGGTCTAGGGCAGCAATTGGATCAGGAAATTGGACAATGTCTGCCGTTCCTAACGCTTCTGGTTTTACCATGTTTTGGCCAAGAGCAGTTGCCGGTGGTGCTGATGGAAATTCAATCCATATGATTTGCCTTGCAGATCCCAATGCAGGAGCATACACCAATGGCATGACAGGACCAATTCTTTATAACCGCTCCACTGATGGAGGCGCTACATGGGATTTGTCTGAAATTCTTTTACCAAATGAAGACATCTCCATTGTTAGTGGTTTCTCTGCCGACACCTATGCAATTCATGCAAGAGGAAATCGAATTGCAATTGCCTCTTTCGGAGATTTACAAGATTCATACGTTTGGATATCCGATGACAATGGTGCAACTTGGACTCAACGCATTATTTGGGATTTCCCAATTGACAATTATGAAATTGACATGGGAACAGATATTGAATTAGATGGCATACAGGATACAATCTTGTCATCTGACGGAGCGGGCGCCGTTTACATTGATGCCACCGGCACCATTCACGCAGCCTTCGGAACCATGTTCTACACAGACGATTTGGGAGTAGTTGATTCTTCATACAGCTACTTCCCACTCGCTGGAAGCATTGCATATTGGAATGAAAACATGCTTGATCCTGCAGCTGAAGTTTTAGAAATTGGAACTTCAATTGACTTGGACCCTACCATACCTGCGGGAATTACAGAAGTAGGTCAATATGGAAATAGTGGAACCGCTTCGCATCCCCAGTTGGCAGAAGCTGCTGATGGCACAATCTTTTGTTCATTTCAAGCAGTGAACGAAGCCTACTACAACGGTGCAGAATACTTAAGGCATATCTACGCAGTAAAATCAGATGATGGTGGAGCAACTTGGACAACGCCTTCAGACATTACCCCAGATATTCCAGAAGATGGCTATGAATATGTCTATGCATCAATGGCTCCTGATGCTTATGGTGATAAAATACACTTAATTGTTCAACGCGATTTTGAACCCGGAATTCACGTGCAGCCCGAAGATGCGGCGGACCCCGTGACAGATAACGATCATATTTATATTTGTGTTTCTCTTGATCTCGTGAATATAGAAGAGGGCAAGTTGAGCAACAACCTTTCAATTTTCCCTAACCCAACAACTGAAAAAGTTCAAATTAACCTACCACAAGAAGCAACTGGAAACCTAAATATCTATAATGTTTACGGTCAGCTTGTTCAATCCGTGTTCATTAACAACATGAATAAATTCTCTTGTGATGTTTCAAACCTTGCAAGCGGTTTGTACCAAGTTTCCTTCGTAACTGAACAGTACGTTTGGAGTTCTCAGCTGATTAAGAAATAAAAGATAATCAAAATAAAAAGGGGGCCTAGCCCCCTTTTTTCTTCTACAATTTTCCAAGTAATGCTGTTTTAAGAGAGGAGTCTGCGGGTTTATTTCCCAACCAAATTGAAAACAACGCTTTCTTAAATTCCAAACCGGGAACACTTCCCAGCCATTGACCATTTTTTACAGCCAATGTGCCGCTTCCAGGCACATACTCCAAACGAATTACGTCTCCAATTTTAAATTCATCCTTGAAAATACCCATAAATTGTTTTCTCTCTGCATCTGTTGCTTTTCCATGGCTTGCATTCTGAAATCCTTCATTCACTGTTTCGGTGAAAATTTGTCTTGTCACTCGATCTGAAATAATATGTATTTCCATACACATTGGGGCATCATCGCCAATAATCTTATTTGCATCAACGCTTGGTCGAGTTAAATACAAAGCCGCTGCATACAAATCAATGGTGTATTTCTCTCTCAAACCACAACCATTGAAAACCAAGTTATGCGATTGCATATACGTTTTGGGAGTGAAGGTTACTCCGCCTGCCATGCGCTGTGAGAAAGCAACTCCGCTTACCACTATACACATCATTGATAAAATAATATTTTTCATGTTCTTTTCAATTTGTAACTAAATTAGTGGACAAGTTTCAAAACATCAAATATGAAAAGTTTCTTTACACTATTCTGTTGCATTTCTGTTCTTGTACTTACCTCATGTGGGGGTTGGACAGACGAGAGAAAAAAAACCATTACAGACAAATGCGATGCTGACTTATATGACTGCAACTGCTTTCTTCAAAAAACAATGGAAACTTTTCCCGAACCCGACCAATACAATACAACACTTGAAAACGAAGGTGCTAACCAACAAAAGGTAGACGCATATTGGAAAAGTCTCGAAGGGTGCATGAGGTAAATCAATCTCGCTTAATAAGCAAGTCGCTTTCTATTGGGCTTTGATCGCTCTTCAAATCCAAGATATAGTAGTATGTTCCGTCAGAAAAGCCGCTTCCATTCCACGTGTTGGTATATCCATGAGATTCAAAAATTATATTTCCCCATCGATTAAACACAAGCAAGTGGTTTTCGGGATAAAACTCAATAAAATCAAACGCTAAATAGTCATTTTTCCCATCTCCATTGGGAGTTATAATATTCATGGGCTGAATTGTTGCTGGTACAACAAGCAGTTCTTGGCAGGTTTCAGACAAGCAATTAAACTCTGTTGTAATGGTTTCACATACCGTGTACACTCCAGGAGTATCAAACACATGCTCACATACAAAGCCTGAAGACTGTTCTCCGTCGCCGAAATTCCAATTCACTTCCGAAATGTTCGAACCAAATCCGACTGACACGTCTGTAAAAATTTCTGATTGACTTACAACTACAGGATTCTGTGACATAATAAAATTCGCTTGAGGGGTTGGCAATACCTGCACAACAAAAGAAACCGTGTCGGAATAGCAACCATTCAAATCGGCAAATGCATTATAGGAAACCCCAACTGCTGTTGTATCTGAAACGAAGAATTGATCTGTAAAAGAACCGAAAGAAACATTCCCATTACCACCCCACGTAATTGTTGCGTTAGGTAAGCAAGAAGAAAGATTAATGTCATAAGACTCATTGTTACAAACAACTAGGTTAAGCGGGTCAACTTGAATATTTGGTGTTGGCTTTCTATTCAACGTGGCCGGCTGCATTCCTGAAATAACGTTTCCACAAGCGTCAACAACCGTGGGTGCGGGTATTGAAAGTGTAGGAGATGTGTTACAAAATTCTGGACAATTGGGAATTGTTAGTTCAATTTGCTTCGCTGTATTTCCCAAATCGCATGGCTCAGGATTTCCAACTACAACACTTCCTTGCATCCATGGATGCGTTATAGTATAAGGTGGAACTCCATATCGCATTCTTACGGTTCCTGTTACGTTGCAATCATTTGTGCACTTCACTGCTGTAGGTACAGTCCATTGAGAACCATAAGATTCTATCGTATGCCCTTCAACATAAGCAACGAAAGGCCATTGAGTAAACACATCATAATAAATATAATTTGTATTGCACCCGTCATTGATATATGACCGACCCAAGTGCATACGCAAATAAAAACTTTGGTCCGCACAAGTTGGAGAATAACAGCACATGAGTGGATTTCGCATATCAAAGTTTTCTAAATATGCCGTTCCGGCTAAGCTTGCGTTTGCTCCTGTAACCGTAAACTCTTCTGTTTGGCCACAGCTTGTGCTGAAATACATAGATCCGTCTGACATCCAGGCTGAAGTAAAAGGGTCTGCATAATAACTTGAACCAACCAAGAGACCGGTTACGGTAATTCCACCTGGCACGGAAACAAGCATGCTGTCAACATTGTAGTTCGGCATAAAACAAGAGGGCATGTATCCGTTTGACCAAAGAGAAGTTGGGCCGGTAATCAAAGGGTCAACCTCAACTGGGAATGTTCTTTCTTCTTGTAATAACCAATCGCGCTGAACCACGGTTGTTACAGTCCAAACATTTTGATCTCTGCCTATGTGATATCCCGCAAGATTAAATTTATTCGCAGCATCAATGCATATCGCTCCGCCGATTGTACCTATACATTCACCATTTAAACCTGATATAATTAAGGTGCCATACCACGTCTCTCCCTCCAATTTTCCTCGCCCTGTTGCAAACTCAATTTTAGCACCTTCAGGTAGAAGATATTGCTCCTTTAAAAACACGTCTTCACCAAGATCCTCTGGCGTTTCTGGAATAAAAAAAGAACTCTTCGCCGCATTTTCTTTAATTTGAATCTTTTGGTTTCCCAAAGCAGACTCGAGAATATACGTGGCTTCGGAGATGTCCTTTAATTCCGCGATTTTGCTTAAAGCCGGTATGTATTGAAATGCGTTTTTTGAATCAACATCAAATGTTATTTTTCCTGATTCATCAATGAATATTGGATGTGTTTGATTCGGATACAAATTGCCGTTCTTAATTTTTATTGAATTTAAATTTATTTTTTCCCAATGACCGTTTTTTAAAAAGTGAATGGGGTGTGAACTGTTTTTGATGACAACCTTACCATTTTGAAAATGTCTTGTTTCTGTTTTTTCCGTTCTTAGGCTTGGAACTTCCTCACCGTCATAGAAATGATTAGCCGCGGGGGAACCAAGGTAAAATGCAGTATAAATCTGCTCTTGAGAATACACGCAAATGTGGAAAAGCAGTGCTAAGATTAGTGTGGTGTTTTTCATAAGTTTAGTTCTTGAAAATTAGCGAATTTAATTCGAACCCCCAAGTTTTTTTGTAAATTGTGCTACCACAATTTTTTATATGCGTTTTTGGATTTTAATATTCTGCGTGTTTTTTTTCAATATCAGCAGGGCTCAGTCTGTGAGCGACTGCAATGGTGCTGTTCAACTTTGCGGTGATTTATACACAGAAACATTTGCCACCTCTTCTACAGGACTTGTCTATGAACCAACTGGGGCCTGCAATAATGGGTTAGAAGTTAGCAGCTTGTGGTATACATTTACAGTTGTTGAAGCTGGAACCATGGGGTTTGTTCTTTCCCCATCAAATTTCAACGATGATTACGATTGGGGTTTATTCAATATAACCCAAAACGGGTGTTCAGGAATTTTAAATGGCACCTCGCCCGAAGTGAGTTGCAATTCATACGGATTATTCACCAACTCTGGACCAACAGGAATTTCTACTGCCAATGGAGGTAGCGGAAATACAAATGGTCCAGGCGATTTAAATGGCCCGCCATTCAACGGAGACCTAAATGTAATTGCAGGTGAAACATATGCTCTTGTTGTTATGAATTGGTCCAATAGCCTGGGTGGTTATTCGGTAGATTTTTCAAATTCCTCAGCATCATTATATGACGATATTGCTCCTACGGTGTTAAACGTGTCTTCAGATTGCACCGCGCCGGGTATACTTGTTGAATTCTCTGAAAATCTCGTTACAAGTTCAATTCAGGCAGGAGATTTTATTTTAACTGGCCCAAATGGCAATGTCACCATAAGCAACGTTAGTGTCAATAATCCCAATTCACCAGGAAACTCAATAT
>JBJTWB010000287.1:0-10018 GCA_046081505.1 Bacteroidota bacterium
TCTTCTACGATCATCAAATCAATAAACCAGCAATTTCAATTAGCTTCCCAACATCAAACATCTCAACGGGTATCGCTATTCGATTCACTTTAAACGGTTCGGGAGGTCAAGGACAGGCCAATACGAATCCTTGAATAGCGAAAAAAGAGTAAGAATAAAAGTTAATTTAGCGTTAAGTTTGTTATGTAAAAATGAAGCTCGAGAAGGTAATACAAATCATTCATAATTATGCGCCCATTACCTTAAAGGAAATGGATGGTGTGGAGCTTATGAATAGAACAGATACCAAGTTTCTTGTTCCACTCGAGATTCTTCTTCAAATTTTAGAGGAGATGAAAGCGACCTATCGAGTATTGGAGGTCAAAGGAGTACGATTATCTCATTATGAAACGCTCTACTATGATACGTTAGACTTTCATTTTTATATGAGACACCAAAATGGGAAAAAAAACAGGTGGAAAATAAGAAAGCGTTCCTATGTAGATAGTGATTTGAGTTTTTTGGAATTGAAGTTTAAAACCAATCGAGGAAGAACGCAGAAACAGAGAACCAGTATTCCAAGTATTGTTGACGAATTGAATTTAGAGGAAAACGCATTCATAGACCGCAAAACAGGTCTTCCCTTTGAACTATTACCGCAGCTCAAAAACACCTTCACTCGAATTACCCTCGTTGAGCCCCATTTACCCGAACGAATTACCATTGACTTGGATTTGTCTTTTCAATGGCAGGAAAACAAACAGGAGCTTCCAGAAGTGGTAATTGTTGAGGTCAAGCAGGAAAGTCAGAATAGAAAATCGCCATTTGTAGCTGCCTTGAAAAAGAAGCTCGTTCGACCTGAAAGTATGAGTAAATACTGTCTTGGAGTGGCGTTACTTGTTCCCAATATCAAGAGAAATTCTTTCAAAGAAAAAATATTAAAACTTAAAAAATTTGAACCTTCCATAACTTTATAGCCATGATAAACTTTTTAATTGCCAACTTGCTCCTTGAATTCGATCCTTTAGCAGGGGTGAAACTTTTCGATTTTGAAGATTTCATGGGGCTTTTCATTCGCCTGTCTGTACACATGTTGTTTGTGTTGATTTTGGTTCGTCTTATCTATTATCCAATAGCTAAGCGCAAAGACTTTCTGTTTACATACTTGCTCTTCAGTTTAACCATCTTCATGATGTGCTTCCTACTCGAAAGTGTGAAATTGCAAATGGGATTTGCGCTTGGATTGTTTGCCGTATTTGGAATTATTCGATACCGGACAGACGCAATTCCAATCAAAGAAATGACCTATCTATTCGTTGTAATTGGAATGTCTGTCATGAATGCGTTAATCAATAAAAAAATATCGCTCATTGAATTGAGTTTTGCAAATTTGGTAATTATTGGAGCCACTTTCGGTCTGGAGCGTGTTTGGCTCCTTAGACACGAAGCTCAGAAACTTATTGTCTATGAAAATATAGAGTTAATTAAGCAGGGTAAAGAAGAAGAGATGAAGGCAGATATTGAACGCAGAACCGGAATCAAAGTTAATCGGGTGGAAATTGGAAAAATTGATTTCCTGCGTGATACGGCGCTTATTAAAATTTACTTTTTTGAAGATGAACAAGAGAATCATATGGATGATTCTTTCTCAGGAAACATCAACGTTTAGGAAAGTAAATTCCAATAGATTACATCATCTTCTTGGATATCGGTTAAACTGGTTTTTCCAATAACGTCTTTAATGAACTTTGGAGATACCCCGCTAGCAGGTCTTTTCCAGTTCAAATGCTTCTCTTCAATTATCGTCCCTTTCGGAATAGTGGTTTGAGCCACTAAACTTCTTCTAGCGTTCGCTCTTGCTGGCTCTTCATCGGGTAAAGCAGTCATTTCAAAACTGCCCAACAACTCTCGAGTGCGGGCAAATCTGTTAAAGAAATGTTTTAAATCTTCTTTGTCCATGGCATGGTAGTGGTCATTACCTGGAAGTGTCTTGTCATGTGTGAAATGCTTTTCTAATACTGCTGCACCAAGCAATGTCGCAACTTCCAATGTATGCATATCATAGGGCAGAGTATGGTCGCTATATCCCGGTACCACTTGCGGAAAACTTGAAATGAGATCTTTAATCATTCCCAAATGCGCATTTGCATCAGGAGTTGGGTAATTCAAAACACAATGCATGAGACATAGCGGATTACCATATTTTTCAATGGTCTCAACCGCCTCCATAACTTCCCATTTATATGCAGCACCGGTGCTGAGAATAATGGGTTTCCCGAATGAACATTGTAACTCAATGAATGGAGTATTTGTCAAATCAGAACTAGAAATCTTGTACACCTCCATCAGATCATTCAAAAAATAAGCACTTTCTGCATCAAAGGCTGTACTCATGAAAGCAATTCCAGCTGTTTCACAATGTTTGGCAAGTTGTTCATACTCCGATTTCCAAAACGAATCGTATTTTTTAAATAATTCAAATTGACTGCGTGTTGGCTCTTTGGTAATGTCCCAATAATAGGGACTATGTTTACTTGCAATTGTTTCTGCCTTGTAGGTTTGAAATTTGATGGCATGAGCACCACCCTCAGCAGCTTCATCAATGAGACGTTTCGCCAAATCCATAGATCCTTCATGATTCACACCGGCCTCTGCAATAACATAAGGAGTGCTAATCTTTTTTGGCGAATAATGTTCTAGAAATGTTTTAAATGTTGTCATGGTTTCAAAGATTGAATGGCCAACCAACTCATGAGTTGACTACCTATTTTAATGCATTCTTCATTTACGCTAAAGCCACTGTTGTGAACAGGAAGACTGAATGTTCCATCGGGGTTTGAAGTACCTAATCGGTAGAAACATGAGGGATATGCTTGCGCGAAATAAGCAAAATCTTCGGCGGTTGTGCGCATTTCCAATTCCACAACGTTTTCTGTTCCAAATAGATTTTCTGCCATTTCTCTGCAATATGTAGTGTAGGCCTCGTCATTCACTAACACGGGATACCCCTTTTCAATGCGTATTTCTGCATGACCGCCCATGCCGGAAACGACATGCTCACAGAGATTTTTAATTTTCTCATGTGCCTCCATTCGCCATTGTTCCGAAAATGTTCTGAAGGTTCCTGCAAGGTGAACTTCATTGGGAATAATATTCGTAGCACCCTTGCCCTCAATTTTTCCGAAACTCAAAACTGTGGGCATTTGCGGATTGCTCCACCGAGAAGCAACTTGTTGCAAGGCAATTAATAAATGTGCAGAAATCAATACGGGGTCAATGACTTGGTCTGGTTTAGCTCCATGCCCACCTTTTCCAATTACACGTATGTAAATTTCATCAGTAGATGCCATGTAAGGCCCAGGCCGAAAACCTACTTTGCCTACAGGAAGTTCGGGAAACACGTGTTGACCAAGAATATGTTGTGGAGCTCGTAGATCGAATACACCATCTTCAAGCATCAACTTTGCACCGCCCGGTAAAACTTCTTCTGCGGGTTGAAATATAAACTGAATGGTACCTCCGAATTGAGGTTTCATTTGATTCAAAATAAGCGCTGCACCAAGAACACAAGTTGAATGAACATCGTGCCCACATGCATGCATTACTCCTTTGTTTTGACTTGCAAAGGTGAAAGAAGTAGTTTCTTCAATTGGAAGAGCATCCATATCTGCACGCAAGGCTATCACGCCTTCACCATTTAATTCACCATGTATTTCAGCAAGAATTCCATAACCACCAATATTCGTTCTGTGTGAAATTCCTGCCTCAGATAATTTTTTCGCAATAAATGCAGAAGTCTCCTTTTCTTGAAAGGACAATTCAGGATGAGCATGCAGATGCCTCCTTACTTCAACCAATTCATTGAAAATATCATTGGAAAGTTCTATTATTTTTTCTTTCATGATGTTAGTTGCAGTCACATTTTTTATCACTACCAACACGACTCACCTCTGCAATGGTAGTGGTAGAATCAGTGGTTAAAAGGATAAATTTCAATTCATCGTATTCTAACAGATAACGCTTCGGATTGCCTTGTGCATCTGATTTCGAGAAATCAATTTCACCCTCCCACTTGGCATGCTCAAAATTTTCCATTGAAACTCCTAAACAATCCATCCTGCACTTTCCATGTGGGGTAGTATGAATACGGCTCGACTGGATTTGTTTTAACATTTGTTTTCCAGGTGTCCAACCCAACCAATCATGATTTGGAAATAACATGTATACCACTCCACAACCTATCATCAAGCCTGCAGCGAATAATAAAAGACGTCTACCAAATTTCATAAGCGATAATTGTCACAAATGTGCAAAGATTTTCGTAAGGTTAGGTGAAAGAAATTCCCTTTCCTACATAAATTCGTAACATGAACAGAGCACTGGAAACGAAGTCCCTTGAATTTAACTATCCGAATGGAAGCGCATTTCATTTTCCGAATATTCAATTAGATGAAAACAAAGAAGTTTTAATCCTAGGAAATAGCGGAGTTGGGAAAACGACCTTATTGCATATTCTTGGCGGGCTTCTTAAGCCCAGTGCAGGCGAAGTTTGGATAAACAATGAAAACGTTTATTCAAAATCTGGAGGTAAATTGGATCAATTTCGTGGTGAAAATATTGGAATTGTTTTTCAAACCGCACACTTCGTTCAACCACTCAGTGTTATTGAAAACCTAAATTTAACATTGAAATTTTCAAACAAAAAGTTTGAACCGAATCGAGCTTTGGAACTGCTTACCCGTTTGGGTTTGCAGGACAAGAAATTGAAGAAACCAAGTCAACTCAGTATTGGAGAACAACAACGTGTGAGTATTGCTCGAGCTTTAATGCTCAACCCCAAATTGATTTTGGCAGATGAGCCAACAAGTGCATTGGATGATAAGAATGCAGAAATTGTATTGGATTTGCTTCGCGAAGAAGCTAAACGAAGCCAGTCTGCTTTAGTCATTGTAACCCATGACTCCCGCCTTAAATCGAAAATTCAAAATACAATTATGTTAGAGGAGGGAATGATATGAACATGATTCGTATTGCATGGAAAAACGTTTGGAATAAAACGGGTTCCACACTATTAACTTTAACTCTCGTGTCGTTCGGAGTGGGCATATTGTCCATGATGTTGCTTCTTGATAAACAGCTTTCCGATAAATTAAATCGCAGCATCAAAGATGTTGATTTTGTTTTGGGGGCGAAGGGAAGCCCTCTGCAATTGATACTTTCAAGTGTTTATCACATAGATGCACCTACGGGAAACATTAAAGTGAGCGACGCACAGCGAATCATTCGCAACATCTCTGTTCAAGAAGCAATTCCTTTAGCCTATGGGGATAATTTTCAAGGTTGGCGTATTGTCGGTACCAACAAACGGTACGCTGAATTTTACAATGTAAAAGTTTCAAACGGACGTGTTTTTGAACAGCCTTTCGAGGTGAATGTTGGAGCCTATGCTGCTTCAGAGTTGAATTTATCTGTTGGAAGTACATTCACCAGCACACACGGTTTAGATGCAAATACAAATGATCCAGAGCACCAACACAATCAAACGTTCACGGTAGTTGGAATTTTCGAATCTTCAGGAACTGCAATTGATCGTCTTATTCTTACACCTGTAGAATCGATCTGGATGGTTCATGAACATGAACATGAGGATGGAGAATCTGAAGACCATGGTGATGAGCATGCACATGCAGATGAAACTCATGTGAACGAAACAGAAACTCATGAAGATACAGACCATTTGAACACCCAAGAATCAAACGTGCATGAACACAGCGATGAAGATCACCACGCAGAGGAGAGCTCAGAGGAGGGGGTGAGTGGTGAAGAAATTATGAAGCGGGTTCAAGAACGAAACAATGGAATGCACAGTGACCATGAAGATGAAAGGGAGGTTACCGCTTATTTAATTGTTAAAAAGCTTCCAAGTGCCATGTGGATGTTACCGAATGCGGTTAAAAATACCAATATGCAATTGGCTCAGCCTGCGATTGAGATCAATCGGTTGAATGAAAATTTTGGTTTAGGAATGAGCATTGTGAAAGGTGTAGCCCTAGTCATTATGCTGGTATCCATGTTAAGTGTATTCATATCTCTGTTTTCCGCACTACGCGAACGTAAATATGACCTGGCTATCATGCGAACGTTAGGGGCAAAGAAAATTCAATTGTTCTTTCTTGTTTTAGTTGAAGGTTGCATCTACATGTTCATTGGTATTGCATTCGGCTTGGTATTGAGCAGAATTGGTTTACTCATTTTGTCGGGTGCAGCTCAACAAAGTTTTCACGATGAATTTGACCCCATGATTTTCTTAAATGAAGAATTGATTCTAGCATGCATTGTTTTGGGGTTAGGTGTAGTGGCATCGTTGTTGCCTGCCATAAAAGTGTTTTTTATGGACATATCAAAGACTTTAGGAAATGAAAAATAAAATAAAATTATTCGTTTTACTCATTTTAACCGGAGCGTGCCTGAGCTCCAAAACGTCTGAGGCGCCGTTGGACGCTAAGAAATACAAACGTGTTGAATTGGCTGTTCAGCCGGGATCATTAGTACCATATATTTCAGATGCCCAAGGTCCGATTGAAATCAATTGGAAAATATTGGCCGATGTTACCTACAAGGATATGTATGTGAAAGAATTGGATGCCTATTATTGGAAACCAACTTTTGGAGCAAGCGTGAAGGCTTTGGCTGGTAAGGAAGTATTCATTACTGGATATGTTATACCAGTTGATTATGATGCAGGATTCTTTGTTGTCTCAAAATACCCCTATGCGAATTGTTTCTTCTGCGGAGGTGGAGGTCCGGAATCAGTTGTTGATTTACAATTCGCGGGCAAACATCGAAACTATAAAACAGATGAACGGTTAACCTTCAAAGGGAAATTGGTTTTAAATGCAGATGACATTTATAAAATGAATTACATTCTGCAGGGAGCTGTAGAATTTGCACAATAAAAAAAGCGGCCGTTTGGCCGCTTTTTCATTTCTGTTTCACCTTACATCATTCCGCCCATACCTCCTCCTGGCATTGCAGGCATAGGGTTGTCTTCTTTGATGTCTGAAATAACACATTCTGTAGTTAAGAACATACCTGCAATGGATGAGGCATTTTCCAGAGCCACACGAGAAACTTTCGTAGGGTCAATGACACCTGCTGCGAATAAATCTTCGAACTGTTCTGTTCTTGCATTGTATCCGTAGTCTCCTTTTCCTTCACGAATTTTCTGGACAATTACAGCACCCTCACCGCCTGCGTTAGCTACAATTTGACGCAAAGGCTCTTCAATTGCTCTACGAACAATATGAATTCCTGTAGTCTCATCATCATTGGCACCAGAGAGGTTATCAAGAGCACTGCTAGCGCGAATTAAGGCCACACCACCACCAGGCACTATACCTTCTTCAACAGCAGCTCTTGTTGCGTGCAATGCATCGTCTACACGATCTTTCTTTTCTTTCATCTCCACTTCAGTGGCAGCTCCAACGTATAGAACTGCAACACCGCCAGCCAATTTAGCTAAACGCTCCTGAAGTTTTTCTCTGTCGTAATCTGAAGTTGTTTTTTCAATTTGAGCTTTAATTTCAGCAACGCGAGCAGTAATGTTTTCTTTGTTTCCAGCACCGTTTACCAAAGTTGTATTGTCTTTGTCAATGGTGATTTTTTCAGCCTTGCCTAAATCTTCAAGAGTGGTATTATCTAACTTCAACCCGGTTTCTTCGCTGATTACAGTTCCACCGGTCAAGATAGCAATATCTTGGAGCATTGCTTTTCTGCGATCACCAAAGCCGGGAGCTTTAACAGCAGCAACACGAAGGGCACCTCTAATTTTATTCACCACAAGCGTTGCAAGAGCTTCCCCGTCAACATCTTCAGCAATGATTAAAAGTGGTTTACCCGTTTGAGCTGTTTTTTCAAGTACTGGAAGAAGTTCTTTCATGTTCGAAATCTTCTTGTCGTAGATCAAGATGAAAGCGTTTTCCAACTCAGCTTCCATGCTTTCTGCATTGGTAACAAAATAAGGCGAGAGATATCCACGATCGAATTGCATACCTTCTACTGTTTTAACTTCAGTCTCTGTTCCTTTGGCTTCTTCAACAGTGATTACACCCTCGGTTCCCACTTTCTTCATTGCATCAGCAATAAGGGCTCCAACGGTTTCATCGTTATTCGCTGAAATGGTTCCAACTTGTTTAATTTTTTCGTTGTCTGAACCCACCTCACGAGAAATCTTACGTAATTCTGCAACAACAGCCTGAACAGCCTTGTCCATACCGCGCTTAAGATCCATTGGATTCGCACCGCTGGCAACGTTTTTAAGACCTGCAGTAACCATTGCTTGGGCCAAAACAGTTGCAGTAGTTGTGCCATCACCCGCTTGGTCAGCAGTTTTACTTGCTACTTCCTTTAACATTTGAGCACCCATGTTTTCAATGGGGTCTTTCAACTCAATTTCTTTCGCTACACTTACGCCGTCTTTTGTTATGGTAGGAGCACCGAATTTTTTATCGATCACTACATTTCTACCTTTTGGTCCTAACGTAACTTTTACTGCATTCGCTAATGCATCAACACCGGCTTTTAATTTCTCTCTTGCCTCAGTGTCAAATGTGATTTCTTTTGCCATAGTACTTTAAATTTTTTAGATGATTGCAAAAATGTCTGATTCGCGCATGATGAGGTAATCTTTACCTTCCACACTTAGCTCTGTGCCTGCATATTTACCATAAAGAATAGAGTCTCCCACTTTGACAGTCATGGGTTCATCTTTCTTTCCTGGACCAACAGCAATCACAGTTCCTCGTTGTGGTTTTTCTTTCGCTGTATCAGGAATAATAATTCCTGAACTTGTTGTAGTTTCAGCCTGTGATGGCTCTACCAACACACGGTCTGCTAAAGGAGTAATGTTTGTAGACATAGTATTTAAATTTTTGCTTTCGGTAGGCACCTTTTATGCCAATGCCGTTTGCGGGTTAGAATTATGAAGTTTAGTCAGATGAATAAAAAAAATGTCAGACATTGTCTGACATTTTATGACTATTACTGATTTTTTATTTTCCAGATTGCTGGTTGTTATTCTGTTGGTTTTCCCCACCATTATCGCCTTCAGCTGCTTGTTCAGTTTGCTCATCGGCAGGTGTTTCTCTTGGTGTAGAATGAATACTTGTTGCAATAACACAGAGAATGAACAAAATTCCACCCAACCACCAAGTGGCCTTCTCAAGGAAATCTGCAGTTCGCTTTACACCACCAACTTGAGAGCTTCCTGCAAAACCCGAAGCTAGTCCGCCGCCTTTTGGATTTTGAATCAATACAACCAATCCCAGTAAAAGGGCAGCTAACACACAGAGAATTAATATAAGGTTTTCCGTAGTTGAAAAAATTGAGATGCGAATTTAGGTTAAATCTTCCTTTTCACGAAATTATTTCCTTGAATTCAGGGCTTTAAGTTGTTGTTCGAAGTAAATGGTCTTTTCAGGATGAAGTTTTATCAATTGTTTGTAGGCTTTTCTTGCCCTTTCAGTTTTGCCTTGGGCCACGTACAATTTGGCCATGGTTTCAGTCACCCAATCGAAGTTATCATCAAGACTATCTTTAGCCAAATGCACGCCCGTATATTGTTCCACTTTACCAGGTGTAATCTTCGGTTCGTTGGCAATGAACTGATCTATGAGGTTTTCAGCAGACTTTATTTCATCATCAATGGCAGTTGAATTTTTACTTCCACCACTCAACCAATGAATAAATTCGTCCTCAGTTTCATCCGCTATATCAATGGTCGAAACTGGGTGCGTTGAATCTTTTTCGATCTGAATTTCCTGTTCTTCAGACACTTCCTGAAGTATAAAACTCGATACGGCAGTGGCTAATATGTGTTTGTCGAGTTCGTCAAATTCTACTTTGTTTTCTTCTAGATGCGAAGGCTCGAGGGTCAAAGGCGCACTTTCAGTTTCACTGGTTTTCTCAAAAGCACTCTCAAATTGAATCTCAAATCGGGTCGCCTTATTTTCTCTCGTTTCGATTGGCTTTGAAACTAATT
>JBJTWB010000288.1:0-2320 GCA_046081505.1 Bacteroidota bacterium
ACAATGTAACGCTGGTAGATAGACCGAGACTGTTGCTTTGAATGCGTTGTGTTGCGAATTGGTTTGTAAACGGGTCAATTCTCTGTCCCCAGTTGTAACCGTGAGATATCTGTCCGTTTAAATTCGGAAGAAAATTTCCGAGCGCTTGTTCTTGACTTAGTTTGGTTTGCTCCAAACCCAGGCTGTTCCGCTTTAGTCCTATGTTACGTTCTACTGCTGTGGATACACATTGCTGCAAGGTCCATTGCGCGAATACACCGGAAGCGACAAAAAAAATTAAGAAAGTCGATAAAAAACGATTCATAGCTCTTTCGAATTTCCAAATGAATAACCCTTCAAATTGGTAATCAAAGGTAACGGAAGTTCGATTAATTCGCTTTGAAGAAATTCGCGATTCGCTTTCTGAAAAAGACTATGGCAAGAACAAGCAAAAGCGTATAAGGAATGAGCATCAGGTAAAGGATACCCGTATTCAATCCTTCAGCCAAACTTCCTGATGTATTCTGATTTGCAGTCTCAGCGGTTGCCTTGCACATGGCACATTGCGCGAATGATGCCACATTGAAAGCAACTAGAATTAATAGCGCGATAATTTTTTTCATCATCAATGGTAATAAGGAGAAATCATGAAGTATACGACTACACCAGTTACTGCAACGTAAAACCAAATTGGCCAAGTATATTTTGCCAGTTTCTTGTGAGTAGGGAATTCTGCAATTAAAGCGCGGTAAGCTGTAAACAATATAAATGGAAGTATTACAGCTGCTAAAACAATATGCGTTGACAGGATAACAAGGTAAAAACCTCGAAGCGAATGATTCTTTGGAAATTCTGTTTCACCGGCAAACATGTGGTGACCAATATAGGTTACAAGAAATAGAACGCTTAAGTAAATTGCCCCTTTCATAAGTTTCTTGTGAGCCTCGAAATTTCTCTTTTTTACTGCAATCAAGGCTGCAACCAAAAGAACTGAAACAGTTCCGTTAATGAGCGCATTTGCCTTGGCCAGCAAATGAACATCGAATCCCAAATTCACGTCGGTAAACTTCAAGTAACGCAAGGAGACTACCACAAGGAATACAACCGCTGACACAAGATAGATCAACATTTTTGCGAGTTTATCGTTCTTTTTCAATTCTGCTTTCATGGTTTTATTTCTTAAGTAACAAATGTAAATCTAGAAACAACTGATCTACGGCTTTTGTTGAGGTACCATCGTAATATCCTCGAATTTTCCCTTCCTGATCTATTAATGCAATTTGATCGGTATGAAAAAAACCACCCTGGGCTGTATCGGAAGGAAAAGCAGTGAGTTTGTATCCTTCTTTGGCCTGCCAATAGATATCCTCTGCATTTCCTGAAACAAAATTCCAATTCGAAAAATCAGCACCCATCCGATTGGCATAAGCTTTCAATGCTTCTGGAGTATCGTTCTTTGGGTCAACAGTATGAGATAAGAACACTACTTGACCGTTCAAGTTTTCAGCTTGCACGGAATGCTGTAAGCGCGCCATTTGAGAGGAAAGCATGGGACAAATACTCGTGCAGTTCGTAAAGAAAAAATCCACGACAGCGATTTTTCCCGCCATGAATTCATTCGTAATGATTTTACCATCTTGATTGGTGAAAGCGAATAGTGGAATAGGGTCATAGACGGTATCTGAAATACCTTCACCCTTTTCGTTGTACTTAATTTCTATCCCGAAATCACCGTAATAAGGGAGCACCTTTGCTTTTTGTTCAGGTCCTTTTGTGGTCTCGGTACATGCAACGAATGCCACAAATATGAATAATATTAAGCGCCTAATATCCACGTTTGATCTTTCTCTTTTTGTTCAGAATAGCAATGTCCTCCATGAGATTTTCAAAATGGTACTCTGTGTTCCCATATAACCCTCTTATGTGGCCGGCTTCGTCCACCAATCGAAAAACAGCTTCGCTTTTCAAATCATTGATTAAGAAACCATTTCGAATAAAGGAATCCATAGCAGCAGAATCACCTTGAAGAAACTGCCATTTACTTCGGCTTTTATCGTATCTCAAATTCTGATTTACATATGCTTTGACAGCTGTTGAATCTGAATAACCGTTGGGATCGAAGCAAATGATGCTTATGTCTGGTTCCATTCGAAATTTAAAGTTTGGAATAAGCAGTCGCTCTGTAATCTTCGGAAGGTTCGGGTCTTCGAAATCGACAAAAGCGGCTATCCAAATTTTCCCCATGAGTGAATCCCTGTTCACCAATTGATTGTCTTGATTCACAAAAGCAAAGTCAGGAATCTGGTAATCTGAGGCGACACAGCCAGTATCGCAAGCAGGC
>JBJTWB010000289.1:0-3994 GCA_046081505.1 Bacteroidota bacterium
AAACCACTCTTCAAACCATGCATTCATTTGGGCAAAGATAACTTACCTTTTCATGTTCGAAAAGATTTTTCTATCTTGCGTCCATGAATTCACTCCTTCGCGAAGCCACTTCTAAATCACCCTTTGTTTCATTCGACCCGAAATCGGGACTTCTTGAGTTGAAAGGAAGGTCAATTCCTGAAAATGCTTTGGATTTTTACAAACCATTAATGGAGTGGATAGATGCGTGGACAGCTACTCAGCCTGAAAAAACGGAGCTGCATGTTCAACTCGAATACTTCAACACAAGTTCAAGTAAATGTTTATTGGATTTATTCAAGCGCTTAGAAAAATTGGGGTCTAAAGCAGTAGTTGTATGGAAGTACGAAGCAGACGACGAAGACATGCTTGAAGCTGGAGAAGATTACGAAGCTATTTTGAGCGTCCCATTCGAGATGAAAGAGGTGTAATTGCCCTTGGAAGAATATCGAATAAGAGCATCAGTATCATTCCAGCACTCATAACCCACAGCACAATAACATTGGCCCAAGGCGTTGCTACTTGTTTTCCCAAAATGTTCTTTCGTGGAGCATAAAAATGACTTGACAAAAACGGGGTTGACGCTGCAGGCAATTGATAAATGGGATTACTCTTTCTGATATACTCTGAATGGGTTTGAACAATTTTCTTCAAATCGTTTTTCCCTGTAACAAATTCCTCTAGGCTTTCATTGTGCGAAACATTTTGAAGATTCAAATATTCTTTTTTCTTTTCGGGTGTATTGGTTTGTTCTACTACCCAATTTTGAATAGCATCATTCACCTCAAGATATTCCATGGTCTTTCTGCGCGTATATTCTTCAAGTGCAAATTGAACTTGATTGAAATTTGATGGGATATTTTCTATGACAATGGAATTGAATTCAGGCTCTTCCCTTCGCCTCGAAATTTCGTTCAGAATTCTTTTTACACCCTCTTCTTCTAATCTACCCTCGAGACCTTTTTGAATTTCATTCTTCATTTCCACTGACCAAAAATCTTTTTCAAAAGAAATGGTTCTGAGTTTGGATTCCATTTCGAAAGTGGGTTGAATAAATTCATTTTCGGTAAAATGATAAACGGCAAGCGCTTCATAGGCCCACCTGCTGGCCATTAAATCACCAATCCAACTCACCTTTCCCTCTTCCATTATACTCTTATTTAAGCGATCAAAACGCACAATCACACCTGAGAATAAAAGTTGAGGAATGATGAGTATTGGAATAACAATGTATATCACTTTGGCACTGTTAAACGTTGCACTAATATTGAGTCCAAGAACATTCGCAAAGCAAGCCGTAGAAAACAAAATGAGAAAGAACGGCCAAAACATACCGTGTACCTCTAGAATGGCATTTCCTATTCCAACAAACAGGGCCGTTTGAATTGCTGAAATAAAAAACATGAGTATCATTTTTGACCAGAGGTATCCTCTTCGATTCAAACCCAAATAATGTTCTCGCTTAAGAATTTTTTGATCTTTAATTATTTCTTCGGCACTCACGGTTAATCCCATAAATAAGGAAACCACAACGGCAATGAAAAGAAATTGAGGGAAGTTCTGATTCTTAAATAATGAATATCCGTCAGGGCCTTCGTATTTCACAAACCATGAAAGCAAAAAAGCCAAAAGTGGAGCTTCCAATAAATTGATAAGCAGGTATTGCTTGTTCGTAATCTTGCCAAGCACATCGCGCTTCAAAAAGACAAAAAACTGTTTGTAAATACGCGGTAGTTGCTCGTTTTTTTCTATTGCTTCAAACTCCTTACTGTTTTTATTTTCCCTTTCATGTTGTTGTTGGTACAAATGAAAAAGAGAATTCCATTCCTTAGAAGAAACTTTTCTTTGTGTGGTCTCTCTTCCGTATTCATCTATAACTTTCGCCTCAATGATAGAGAACAGCTGCTCAGGATTTACGTTTCCACATTGCGCGCATTTTGTCTCTTCAATGTTTACTTGATTCACCAGTCTCTTGAAATACAGAATACTATTAATGGGATTACCGAAATAGATTGGCATTCCACCTTGATCAAGGAGCAGCAATTGATCGAACAAATTAAAGATGTCGCTACTTGGTTGATGTATAACTACAAACACCAACTTCCCTCTTAAAGACAATTCTTTCAAGAGATCCATGATGTTTTCAGAATCCCTGCTCGACAACCCACTTGTGGGCTCATCAACAAAAAGTATTGCCGGTTCGCGAATTAACTCAAGAGCAATGTTCAAACGTTTGCGCTGCCCTCCGCTTATGGTTTTGTCTATAACACTTCCCACCCTTAAATCCTTCACATCTAATAACCCTACACTTTGTAGAGTCTCTAAAACCATGCGTTGAATTTGACTTTTTGTTTTATCGCGAAACAACAATTCCGCATTGAAGTACAAGTTTTGAAATACGGTGAGTTCTTCAATGAGAATATCATCTTGAGAGATATAACCCATGAACTGTCTTGACTTGTTTCCCTTTTCAAATATGCTCTGCCCGTTAATGCACACGTCGCCACGCTTGGGTTTCGTGTTGCCATTCAAAATATTTAGCAGCGTTGATTTTCCGCTACCACTTCCCCCCATTATTCCAATTAAATTCCCAGATTCACTTTGAAATGAAAGGGTATCAACCGCTGTTTTTTTCTTGGCAAATTCATGGTAAACCGAACGAACTTCAAATAAGAAATGACTAATATGATCGGAGTCTTGAAAGGCGTGCAGGGTGTCACTATAAAATATTGTTCTACTTCTTGAACCACGAATACTCGAACCCGTGGGAAAGGAGTATAGCGCTTTAGGTTGAATTATGGCACCGTTTAAAAACAATTCATCACTTCCAAAATATCGAACAAAAAACAAGTTCAATTCTGGAACTCGAAAGAAATTCAATTGCCCTGTAGGCAAATGACTGTGTGGTCCAGCTGCGTTTGAATCGAGAATTAAAAAAAATTCTGAAGCAATCAGAGAACTTGCCGATGTAAATGCATAGACCGCCTCTTTTAGACTTTCTTGAATATTAAAAGACGACGCAACTGTATCTAAAAATTCTGTGACTTGTTCTGATCGTGAATCATTCAAAGAAACAAACTCAACCAAACGAACAAAAACCGTTACCCGTTCCTCTTGATTGAGACTTGACTGAATTTCATCACACAAGCGAAGAACTTTCACACTTGTCATGGAGGTATGCTTTTCAGCATTCGCCCTTGGCTTGTGATACAATAAAACATACGATTCGTAATCTTGTATGAATTGGTCAAGTTGAGATTGTGACAACCTATTCCCTAAAAAGACTGAAATTACTTGTCGGCCCTTGCTTTCACTTTGATCGGAAACAATGGCAAATAATTTCAGTAATGCTTGAAGAATAGTCGAATTCATAGTATGCAAGAAATTCAATAAATCAATTGCATGCGCAGCATGAAAATCAAGTTTTCAACGAATACAAGGTGAACAACAATAAATCAAGTAGAATCAAGTTCTTTATCGCATCTTTGCATTATGAAAAGCGTAACCGTTGCCCTGCTTGGGCTTTTCTTCATTTTTAATTTTGTTTCGTGTGATCGCGAGACCATTACTACAGACCCTTCTGCAGCGCTCAGCTTTTCTACCGACACTTTGTTATTCGATACGGTATTTACCACCATTGGCAGTACCACACAAGTGATTAAAGTATACAACGAAAATAACAGTCCTATCTCCATCAGCTCTATAGATTTATTAGGCGGAACTTCGTCTCAATTTCGAATGGCTGTAGATGGCGACAACGGTGTACATTTTGAAGATGTGTACATTGCAGCCGGAGACAGTCTCTTCATTTTTGTTGAGGTTACTGTTGACCCGACCAACAGCAACACACCCTATGTGATTGAAGATCACATTCAATTTAACACCAACGGAAACGAGCAAACGGTTTTACTCACAGCTTGGGGGCAAGATGCATATTTTCATGTTGGTGGGAACAATGGAGACATTTACGCTTTGC
>JBJTWB010000290.1:0-4253 GCA_046081505.1 Bacteroidota bacterium
GCTCGTTGAATGCTCAAGAAGCTGCAACAACAAATCCATTTCTGAATCTGACAATTCTCTGAATTCCCCCAAAGGAATTCCCTTGACTTGAATATGCATGATACGTGTTCGCTCCAACTTCACAACTTGAAAACCAAAATGCTCACACATTCTTCGAATCTGCCTGTTTAAACCTTGAGTGAGTACAATTCGAAATGACATGGGGCCTTCTTGTTCCACTTTGCATTTCTTCGTCACTTGTCCTAGAATGGGCACACCTGAGCGCATGCCTTTCAAAAAAGCTTCCGAAACAGGTTGATCAACAGTAACCACATATTCTTTCTCATGCTGATTACCAGCTCGAAGAATCTTATTGACCAAATCACCGTCATTGGTCATGAGTATTAATCCTTGAGAATCTTTATCAAGCCTTCCTATCGGGAAAATACGCTCTGAATAATTAACGTAACTCACAATGTTGTCACGTTCGGCCTCATCTGTAGTTGAAACAACTCCCTCGGGCTTATTCACTGCGAGAACAATGCGCTTAGAACTTTTCTCAGTTGCTGTAATGGGTCTGCCATTCACTTTAACAACATCTCCAGGCTTAACTTCAGCTCCCAAAGGCGCGCGTCTGCCATTAATGGTTACAACACCTTTCGACAAAAGCTTATCAGCTTCTCTTCTACTGCAGAGTCCAGACTCGCTTATAAACTTATTTATTCGCATCATATTCACGGCGAAGGTAGCATTAAAAATTGTTTTCCTATTTTTACAAACGCATGCCGAATACCACCATCCCTTTAGAAGAACGCAAAACAGTAGAAGTCTGCTATGCTCCAAGTCATTATTCACTCTACGGAAACAATTTCGATGTTGTAGTTGTGATTGACGTACTTCGGGCTACCAGTGCTATAACAACAGCCTTGTATTCAGGTGTTAAAGAAATTATTCCGGTTGCCACAGTTGAAGAGGCTATTCAATATAGAAAAAATGGTTACGTCGTAGCCGCAGAGCGCGATGGAAAAGTGGTAGAAGGATTTGATTTTGGCAATTCACCATATGCATTCATGAATCCAGACATGGTTGGTAAATCGGTTGTACTTACCACAACAAATGGAACCAAAGCCATTCAAACGGCTAGTGAAAAAACCGTAATCATTGCATGCCTCAATAATCTTACAGTTATCTGTGAGTACCTCATTCAATTGAATAAAAACGTATTGGTACTTGCTAGCGGTTGGAAAGAAAAAATGAATTTAGAAGATACCATTTGTGCTGGAGCTATTGCAGATCATTTAATTGAAACCAAGAAATTCACTTCCAACGAAGACAGCACGCTGGCTGCAAAATTCATTTTCCGCAGTGCTCGTGACAACATGTATACTTTTTTGCGATCATCTTCGCATCGAAGAAGACTCATGCAGCTTAAAATTCAAAAAGATGTGAAGTATTGTTTAATGGTTGACACCGTGCCGTGCATTCCCATATTAAAAAACGGTAAATTGGTTCTACTCGAAAACAATGAAAGCTAGCTTTCTCTTCACCCTCATTTTTATTGGCTTCACCCTGCAGGGCGGAGCGAATGACTCCATCCCAACAAATAACCAAATAGAGAAGCACATTTGTTTCGATTGGGGATTTTTTGGACATAAAAAAATAAATGAGCTCGCGGTCTATACCCTTCCCGAAGAATTATTCGGTTTTTACAAATACAACATAAATTACATCATCGAGCACAGTGTTGATCCTGACAAACGCAGATACAGCGTAAAGGGGGAAGCTGAATGCCACTACCTTGATGTTGACCGCTACGTTACCAAAGATGAACCCAATGCTTTCAACAATTTACCGGAGAGATGGACTGAAGCTGTTTCAAAATATAGTGAAGACACGTTGCGCGCCCATGGAATAGTTCCATGGAATTTGTATTTCACATATACGAAACTCATTCAAGCTTTTAAAAATCATGACGTGCAACGTGTTTTGCGCATCAGTGCAGAGTTAGGACATTACATTGGCGACATTCATGTTCCCTTGCACAGTACAAGTAATTACAACGGACAAAAAACCAATCAAAGGGGAATTCATGCCTTTTGGGAATCTCGCGTTCCAGAAATTCAATTTTCTGAATATGATTTTTTTGTAGGAAAAGCAGAATACATTTCAGCACCACAGCGCTTTGCCTGGGACCGTTTGAAAGAGAGTTATGCTGCTGTAGACTCCGTTCTCTCATTTGAATCAAATCTCAATGCTCAGTTTCCGGCAGATCAAAAATACACCTTTGAGCGCAGGGGGAATACGGAAGTTAGAACATACAGCAGGGCCTATTCTGAAGCGTATAGTACACTTTTACAAGGTCAAGTTGAACGAAGAATGAAGTCAGCTGTTTATAGTCTTGGAAGTTATTGGTATACAGCGTGGCTTGAGGCGGGGCAGCCCGATGTTAGCGGATGGTTTATTCAAAACAAAGATGAAGTTGAAGAACCCATGCCCATACCTACACTTCCAGTAAGGCAACATGAAAATGAATAACACCCACATTCAAGAAATTTTTAACGCACAACGCGAGAGACAATACACCTTTTCGAATAGCAGCAGTGCTGAGCGTATTGCCTTATTAAAGTCACTTAAAAAAAATTTAAATGTATTTGAGCCCAGGTTCATGAAGGCCCTAGAACTTGACCTGAACAAACACGCATTTGAATCGTACGCAACTGAATTCTTTCTCTTGTATGCTGAACTGAAACATGTCATTTCCAATTTGCATGATTGGATGTCACCCAAAATTTGGCCGCGCACGCTAAGTAATCCGTTGTCTCGTTCCGTTTCGCGTATTCAACCCAAAGGAACATCACTAATTCTATCACCATGGAACTACCCTGTTCAACTCACATTGGCACCTCTTATTTCGTGTCTAGCAGCAGGAAACACAGCAATACTGAAACCCTCAGAATTTACACCGAATGTGAGTTCGGTTTTATCTGAACTGATACAAACTACCTTTCCAAAAGAATTGGTTCATGTAGTTCTTGGCGATGCGGAAACAGCTCAGGCACTCACACAACTTCCCTTCAACCACGTATTTTTCACGGGCTCACCTGCAGTGGGTAAACATGTTATGACGGCGGCGGCTCAGCATTTAAGTAGTTGCACACTGGAATTGGGCGGTAAATCTCCTGTTATTGTTGACACGTCGGCTTCCATTGAACAAGCGGCTACGCGGATCATTTGGGGGAAATACACCAACGCAGGACAAACGTGTATTGCACCCGACTATATTCTTGTTGAAAAATCTGTGCAAGAAAAACTCGTTCAAGCTCTTATTCATGAATGGAAAAAAAGATACCTGATTAACAACGAAATCAACTTAGCATGTAGCGTTCGAATTGTATCTGAAAAACATTGGAACCGTCTGGTTCACCTGAAAACAGATGCTATTCAAAAAGGGGCTAAAATTGTTTACGAAGGTGTAAGCAACATAGAACAGCGAATCATGGGGCTCACCATTTTAGAGAATGTGAATGACGACATGGATATTTTTTCTGAGGAGATTTTTGGACCGCTTCTTCCCATTTTCACTTTCGAGAAGAATGAACAAGCGGTAGACTTCATTCGAAATGGACCGAAACCATTGGCTATGTATATTTTTTCAAGAAATAGAAAGAATCAAAAGTTCTTTGCACATAATTGTACTTCAGGCGGAGTTACTTTCAATGATGTGTTCATGCACATCAGCGATGTTCGCATGCCATTCGGTGGAATAAACAATTCAGGAATTGGATATTCTCACGGATATCACGGTTTTTTAGAATTCTCGCACATTACCTCTGAGGTGCATGCCAGCCGACTTTTTAGTTCGAGTCAATTGGTTTATCCGCCCTACAACAACAAAGGACTTATCTCGAAAATATTGCGATTATTTTCTTAAGTCCTGGAACAAATCGAGGTGTGGTTCGAATGTAATCTTCATATGCCGCATATTTCTTCATAGAGATACCCTCACTGAAATCTGCACTGCCCTGGAAGAGCAACACAAGTAAAACAGCCCCAACCAAACTTCCATTTAACCAATTACCTGTAGCAGCTACACTGAAGAAATAAAATGTAATCCAGATACTTTGTTCACTTGCATAATTCGGATGACGCACAACGGACCAAAGTCCAGTATGCACAAATCCCTTCGTATATGGCAATTCCGTATTTTTTCCATCACGTATACGTCTATGTTTTTCATTTTGAAAATTCCATTGCTGTTGATCTGCAATTGTCTC
>JBJTWB010000291.1:0-5429 GCA_046081505.1 Bacteroidota bacterium
AAATTCAAATTCAAAGAATTCGCTCCGGAACAAAAACCGAAAGACATACTTGAAATTTTAGGCTACTACAATGAATAAAAGAAGTTCATTCATTCATTTGCTCTTGGCCACTGGGGTATTAAGCATTGCCTTTTGGAACAAGAACCTTGCTATTGATGTCATTAAGAAAATTCCCTATCTCGATTACCTCGCTGAGTCGTTGTTTCGACTGGTAGTGACTTTTTTAATTACAGACATCATACATCAAATCATCAAGGTTTTTTACAACCCTGAAACCAAAGGAAAACGCGATAATTTTTTATCGGGAATAAAACACATTTCGCGCGTACTTTATGCGGTTTACCTCTCTTTGCTTTTGTTGGCGGTTCTAAACATTTCTTTAGAGAAAGCCATGACCACGCTTTCGTTGGTTGCAGCAGCCGTAGTCTTGATTACCAAAGATTACATTTCCAATTTCATTAATGGAATGTATATGACCTTCGCACGAATCATAAACATTGGTGATGAAGTTCAAATTGGATCTCACAAAGGAAAAATTCAAGACATTACACTGAGTAGCGTTCATTTAATTAATGATGATGATGACTTGATTTACATTCCAAACAATGTCTTTTTTGGAAGTGATTTTATCAATTATACACGTCGTGAAATCAAGAAAATATCTTTAGACTTCGAAGCTGATCTACTAGCCGTTTCTGAAGTTTCCGATTTACAAATCGAAATTTGGGAGCACATAGCAGAATACCATGCGAACATTATAGAAAACACCATAAATCTCAAAGTGGTTTCTCTTTCTGCGAATGAAGTGAAATTCAAGTTTCAATTCATCATGATTGATGATACCAACAAGCAACTTGAAAAAATGATAAAGAAGGCCACCATTCGCGCGGTGGTCACTATTCTTCACAATAGAAAAAAAGTTGCTGAATCTTTACGGCATTAAATGCACTTGAAATAATCGAAAGGTTCAAGGCACGATTCACACTTATACAAAGACTTGCAGGCGGTACTTCCAAATTGTGAGATCATGTGTGTATCATATGACTTGCATCTGGGGCATTTCACATCTCTCAGTTTTCCCATGAGCAACGCTTTGTCTGAACTTCCTTTTTGAGGGGGCGCTATGCCGTATGCCTCCAATTTCTTACGCGCTTCATTGGTCATCCAATCGGTGGTCCAAGCAGGTGATAAAATGGTCTTTACTTCAAAATGCTGAAGGCCTTTTTCAGAGAGGAGTTCTGTGATGTCTTGTTCTATGGCATGCATAGCAGGGCAACCGCTGTAGGTGGGTGTTATGGATACCACCCATTTATCTTGGGCATACGTTACATCACGAACAATTCCCATTTCAATCACATTCACTACAGGAATCTCCGGGTCTTCCACCTCAGCGAGAAATTGCCAGATATCTTCAGCTTGAATCATGAGCAAGAAACAACAAAACCACGCGAATTGTTTACCACTTCGAATTGGGATATGCGCGATGTAAATATTGCATTGGGGTTAAGAGATGCCCCATGTATTCCGTGTGTTTTCCATTTCTTCCCCCACTATGCATCCAACCGCTTACAGGCATAACAACAGTTGCTTCTAAGCATGTCTTTTGCACTGCGTTTTGCCATTCCGGAAGAAGTTTACTGTTGGTTGGAACTACACCAGACTGCATAAGTTCTATATCAGTTTCAAAATCCATGAACCATTCACCGGTAAAATTCCAAATGTGATTCACCGCTTGCTGAATGCGGTGGTGACTCTCTTCAGTTCCATCGCCCATGCGCAAAACCCAATCACGTGCATGTTGCACATGATACTTCACTTCTTTCAACGATTTTACTGCGTATTCAGCGAGAAATGTATCTTTTGATTTTGTTAATTCAGCCAAATACAACGCATAAAACTCGGCAAATAAATACTGTCTTGCAATGGTAAATGCATAATCGCCATTCGGCAATTCCATGGCCAAAAAATTGAAATATTCTCTCTCAGAACGAAGAAATGCATAATCATCTTCTGATTTATCTGCTCCTTCTATTTCAGCAACACGTTTGTATAACAAGGTAGCTTGACCAATGTTATCTAATGCAAAATTGCTTAACGCTATGTCCTCTTCCAATACGGGACCGTGTCCGCACCATTCAGCAAGTCGCTGCCCTAAAATGAGCTGATTGTCTGCCAGATGCAATATATAATTTTCTAAAACTCCCATCATTACATGTGCCCTATTTGATCTGGTATATCATAAAAAGTTGGATGACGATACACCTTGTCATTGGCTGGATCGAAAAGCACATCTTTCTCTGCAGGTGATGAAGCCGTAATTTCAGAGCTTGGAACCACCCAAATACTCACTCCTTCCATTCTTCTGGTATACACATCTCTGGCATTTTCAATCGCCATTTTTGCATCTGCAGCATGCAAACTTCCTACGTGCTTATGTGCCAATCCACTTTTGCTTCGAATAAATATTTCCCACAAAGGCCAATTTGAAGAACTCATTGTTTTATAATTAGGTGCAACGAATTTAACGCATGTGGTACAGAAAAGCATCTCTTTTCTCGTGATTTCTATCTTTGTTTTGAAAAATTAATATCAGCATTCCGACCTTTCCAACGAAGCTCACTTAATACACCTCTACACGAACACGTTGAGTTTTACTCTTACTTTTTACTTCCAAAATATACATACCCGGCGCCAGGTGGGCCGTTGAAAGGGTGTAGCTGGAATGACATCTCTTCTTGCTATCTACAACTTCTCCAGACAAACTAATTATCTTGAAAGAGAATTGCTCTTCATTCATTGAAATGTTCAAGCTCTCACGAGTTGGATTCGGGTAAACGACCAATTCATTTGCATCACTATCACTTACTTGAACTATGCATGGACCTGGAGAATACGTGGTTACACCTCCGTAATGAATGGCCTCGCAAAAATTGTAATACGTTACGTTGTTGCATCCGCATACCGGCTCATAAATTGCTAAACAATCAATTACAGGATTAATGAGGGTGCTGTCAATGCAGGGATCACCGTCAGCACATGACAGCAAACACGTTTGAATGTCGGAATAAAAAGATCCGCTGTAATCAATACCATTCACCAACCATCCGCAACCAGAGTATACGCTGCACGAAGTACCGTTAAATGCCCATCCAAGTGCCATGTCGCAATCTCCAAAATCTACTCCAGTTACATCTGCACAAGGTGGTGCATATTGGAAACATTCACCATCTGTATAACTGGTAACACCCGCATAATTCACTGCCGAACAAATATTAGGATAGGTTATTCCATCGCAACCACAGACAGGTAAATAAATTGCGGGACATAAAACCGTGGGATCTATCAGTGTGGAATCAATACAATCTATGACTACAACCGTATCACCTAAACACGTGGAGTTGCATTCGTAAGATGATGTAAAAAAAGAACCACTGTAGTCTATTCCATCTGAACCCAAATAACCACAACCACTGAAGGCCACACACCCACTATCTGTCATGGCAAATCCCAGGACCATGGCACACATTCCAAAATCAACACCAGCCGGAATTGGGTTGCAATTGTTAACTGCACATTCTCCGTCTGTATAATCTGTGACGCCACCAAAATTCAGTGCTTCGCATGCATTGCCATAGGTTACACCGTCGCAGCCACATACAGGCATCCAAATCATTGGGCAAATTGCAAATGGATTTATAAGTGACGGATCAACGCATTGCGCTTTGGCCTGGTAACCAATTACCAAAATAAATAACAACGAGAATATTTGTTTCATGGCACAAAAATGAACCATAAAAAAACCTCGACCAAATTTATTCGAGGTTTAATCATTATTTCTTAATTAATCACTAATCGTCATCACCATCATCGGCAATTTCTTCAGCCTCATCCATGTTGTCATCTGCGTCATCATCCACTTCATCATCATCTGCACCATCTGCGCCTTTGAATCCATCGAAATCATTCTCATCACCATCTGTCTCGGCATTTTCGTCTTCAGCAACAGACATATTTTTATCAATTTTGAAAAGATAAATGGTATCCTCTGTTCGAATTTCGAGTGCTTTGATGTATTCTCCTTTCGGCGTGGTGAACGAAACCAAATGTTCATTTTCAAATCCGTTCGGGAATTTCTCTTTAATGAGCGCTGCATGCTCTTCAGTAATTGCGTTGTAGTCTTTGATTACTCTTTTCATGTGCCAAATATTCTTAGTGATTCAATAGCCAAGCAAAAATTAATGGAGCCACAATGGTAGCATCACTTTCAATGATGTATTTCGGAGTGGTGATGTCTAGTTTACCCCACGTAATTTTTTCATTTGGAACCGCTCCGCTGTAACTACCGTATGATGTGGTGCTATCTGAAATTTGACAGAAGTAGCCCCAAAATGGAATGTCATGCATTTCCATGTCTTGGTATAACATTGGAACTACACAAATGGGGAAATCTCCGGCAATTCCTCCACCTATTTGGAAGAATCCAACACCTTTCCCGCTCGAATTTTTCGTGTACCAATCGGCCAACCACATCATGTATTCAATACCGCTCTTCATGGTTGTTGGGTGAATCTCCCCTTTTATGCAATAGCTAGCAAAGATGTTTCCCATGGTACTGTCTTCCCAACCTGGGACTATAATTGGCAAGTTCTTTTCAGCCGCAGCAATCATCCATGAGTTCTTCGGATCTATTTGGTAGTATTGCTCCAACACGCCACTTAAAATCATTTTATACATGAACTCATGCGGAAAATAGCGCTCACCTTTGGCATTGGCATCGGCCCATAGCGCATGAATGTGTTTTTGCAATCTGCGAAACGCTTCTTCTTCTGGAATACAGGTATCGGTAACACGATTCAATCCACGTTCTAAAAGATCCCATTCTTCTTGCGGAGTAAGATCGCGGTAATTGGGTACACGCTCATAGTGATTGTGTGCTACCAAATTCATTAAGTCTTCTTCCAAGTTTGCACCTGTGCACGAGATAATGTCTACTTTGCCTTCACGAATCATTTCAGCGAGTGAAATTCCCAATTCAGCTGTAGACATTGCACCTGCAAGGGTGATCATCATTTTTCCACCTTCTACAAGGTGCTGCTCATACCCCTTTGCTGCATCTACAAGAGCTGCAGAGTTGAAGTGCAAATAATTGCGCTCCATGAATTCGCGCATTGTTCCGTATTTTCCCATATCGAGTGCGAAAATGAAACGAATAATTCAAACTTCACAACAAATGAAAAAATTTTTTTTATTCTTTTTGGAAGGGATAGAAAAAGGAGGCCTCTTGTTGTTATTTATGAATCTCTAGGAGTTCATGATCCAATCCATTTGTAAGCTTCACACAATAGGCACTCCAATTCAAATTTGGAAGATAATAATCTGTGGAAACAATTTGCGCCATTCCCTGAAATGCCGCGAGCTTTCGTGAAGAA
>JBJTWB010000292.1:0-13558 GCA_046081505.1 Bacteroidota bacterium
CTTTTCGATATTGAAAAACAAATCGTCTACTTAGTTAGAGACCGTTTTGGAATAAAACCGTTGTATTACGGAAATTCAAATCAGGTAATCTACGCTAGCTCAGAAATGCGAGCTCTACTTGAAAGCAACGTGTTTTCAAACAAACTAAATACTCATGTACTCCCTGAATACGTCAGCACACAAACCGTTCACTTTCCAAATACCATCATTGAAGATATTTATGTTCTTGAACCCGGACATTATTTGAAGATAGATAAAAATCAAAATTCAAAAAAGTGTTATTATGAAATTGAAACCCAACATTCATTCGGTAGCAAAATAGAATTTCAAAACCAACTCAAAGAATCTCTTTCATTATCTGTTGAGCAGCACCTGAGAAGTGATGTCAACTATGGGGCATTCTTATCTGGTGGTATAGATTCATCGCTCCTTGTAGGCCTCATGTCAGAAATAAGCGAATCGCCTATTCAAACCTTTACCATTTCATTTGAAGAAGATGCGTTCAATGAAAGTGAATTCGCTCAGCTCATTGCCAAAAAATGGAATACCAATCACCATGAGGTTGTCTTGAAAGCTACTGATTTTTTAAATAAAATTCCTGAAGCCATCCATGCCATGGATCATCCGAGCGGAGATGGACCCAATACTTTCGTGGTAACAGAAGCAGCGAAAAATTCCGGACTAACTGTGGCTATTTCAGGTCTTGGTGGAGACGAGTTATTTGCCGGCTATCCCGTTTTTAAACATTTAAGTCAAATTAAAAGTCAACTTCCCTTCACGCTACCGAAACCCATTCGCTCGGTGATGTCAGCAGCTTATAAGCAGTTTAATAAAAGTGAAGTTGGAAGAAGAAAATCAGATATGCTTCGCTACGGAGCGTCGAATTTGAAGGGTTGCTACAACACCATGAGAACTGTTTGGGATCCAAAAACCATTTTGAAAAACCAATCGCAACCGGCAGCAATACCACACATTGACGAGGCATTTCTTGATGCAAAACGACTTATTACTTCCGTTTCACGAAGTGAAATCTATGGTTATATGCATGACATTTTACTCAGAGATAGCGATCAAATGAGCATGGCCAATGCGTTTGAAACACGCGTTCCATTCCTAGATCATAGAGTTGTTAACTGTGCCATGCGCATTCCCGACGAATTGAAATTCCCGCATACACCCAAACAATTTCTAACAGAAACTTTCTCACATATACTTCCATCAGAAATAGTGAACAGACCCAAAATGGGTTTCACCCTTCCTTGGAATATTTGGATGCGTCATGAATTGAAATCATTTTGTGAAGAAGGAATTGCTATTCTCTGCAAAACTTCATATTTCAAAAATGAAGCATTGCTGAAGGCCTGGAATTCATTCAAAAACGGAGATCAAAACAAACCATTCACGTCCTTTTGGCATTTGGTTGTATTGGGACATTGGATTAAAAACAATCACATTCAATGTCTTTGAAAATTCTTGTCTTTTCTGATTGGTATCTTCCTGGCACTCAAGCAGGGGGGCCTACACAATCATTGCATTCCATGACACAACATGTTGTAAACGCGTCATTTTTTATTGTTACACGAAATACAGATCATGGAAGCAACCAGCCCTATCCCGTGCAAACTGAAACATGGATTTCGCATACTGACCAAACACATGTGTTTTATTTGAATGAGAATAAAATAAATGAAGCCGTTTTTGAAAAAATCATTTTGGAAATTCAACCGAATTGGATTTATCTCAACTCACTTTGGTCACCGCTTTTCACACAACTTCCTCTGAAAATTGCGAAAAAGCATGAACTACAATTCAAGATTATATGTGCTCCTCGGGGCATGCTAAAACCCGAAGCACTCAAAATAAAGCCATTCAAAAAAAAGGGGTTTCTCTTACTCTCTCGAATTCGGAAAACATACTCCAACATTGTATGGCACGCGACTTCAGAAATTGAATCGAGAGAAATTCGTCATTTCTTCGGAGCACATGCAAAAGTGCACATTGCTCCTAATTTAGCCTCGTTGGAAACAACTGATTTGAATGAAAAAAATAAATCACCCAACCAACTCCACCTCTTCACCGTGGCTCGAGTTAGTTTAGAAAAGGGCATTTTAGAAGCTGCAGAACTTTTAGCCCATTGGAATAAACCTGCGGTTTGGAAAATTGCCGGATTACTTCAAGATTCTGATTTGGTAAATCATGTAAATGCTTTGCTAAAAAATACAGAAATAAAGCATGAATGGTTGGGACATCTTAACCGAGAGCAAATTCGATATTACTACCAGTGGGCGCATGTTTTCTATCTTCCCACACGTGGAGAAAATTTCGGGCATGCCATTGCAGAAGGCCTATCTGCCGGACTCCCTGCCATTATTTCAAATGCAACTCCTTGGCAAAATTTATCCAATGAAGGTGCTGGTTTTGATCTTCCCATTGAAAAAAATGCGTTTCATGAAGCATTCGATTTTTATTGGTCAATGCAAACAGTAGACTATTCGAAATACAGAACTCGCGCCCAAAATTATATTAGGGCAAAAGCAAATAAACGCGAACACATCAACCAACTGCAATCGCTATTCTTTAAGGAATAATTATTTTTTTCAATCCCACGAAATAATCGTCAAAGCTTTCCGTAATTTGTATTCTGAAAATCCCCGTATGAATTTAGTTGTTTTATCGCGCAATGCGAAGCTGTACAGTACAAAAAGACTTATTGAGGCTGCACAAATGCGCGGTCATGATGCCCGTGTTATTGATCATACCAAATGTGATCTTTTCATCGAAAAAAAGAAACCGAAAATTTTCTATCGCAGAGAAGAAATTACAGGAGTAAATGCTGTTATTCCGCGTATTGGTGCCTCTGTGACTTTCTACGGAACAGCGGTTGTTCGTCAATTCGAAATGATGAATGTCTTTACAGCGGTGGAGTCGCAAGCTTTAGTTCGTTCCAGAGACAAACTGAGAAGCCTACAAATCCTATCGCGCGCAGGCCTTGGTCTACCAAAAACGGTTTTTACCAATTACTCAAGAGATGTAGAGCGCACATTAAAAGAAGTAGGTGGGGCTCCTGTTATCATTAAACTTCTTGAAGGAACTCAAGGTCTTGGGGTAGTTCTGGCAGAAAATAAAAAAGCAGCCATTTCTGTCATTGAGGCTTTCAATGGACTCAAGGCCCGCGTTATTGTTCAAGAATTCATCAAGGAAAGCAAAGGCGAAGACATTCGCGCTTTTGTGGTCGATGGACAGGTGGTAGGTGCCATGGTGCGCACAGCAAAAGAAGGTGAATTCAGAAGTAACCTGCATCGAGGCGGAACCGCATCAGTTATTGAACTCACGGCTGAAGAAGAAATTGCCGCAGTAAAAGCTGCAAATGCAATGAAATTAGGCATTGCAGGTGTAGATATGCTTCGAAGTGAACGCGGTCCGCTCATCATTGAAGTCAACTCTTCACCAGGTTTGGAAGGAATAGAAAAAGCAACCGGAATTGATATTGCTTCGAAAATCATTAAGTACGTGGAAAAGAATGTCTAACTGAAATCAGCTGTTGATCTGCTGCATGATGTAAATTGCACGAAATTTTTCATCATGAAATTCGGAACCAAAGCCATTCATGCGGGTCAAGAACCAGACCCTACTACAGGAGCCATTATGACTCCCATTTACCAAACTTCAACCTACGTTCAAGAAAGCCCCGGAGTGCATAAAGGTTTTGCTTATGCAAGAGGAAAAAATCCTACACGCCTTGCCCTGGAAAACTGTCTTGCAGCTTTGGAAAATGCAAAATACGGTCTGTGCTTCTCAAGCGGAATGGGCGCAGCAGATGCCATTATAAAATTGTTGAATCCGGGTGATGAAGTGATTGCTACCGATGACCTGTATGGCGGAAGCTATCGCATGTTCACCAAAGTTTTTGCGAAGTATGGTATTCAATTTCATTTCGTAGACATGCACGATTTTTCAGCGATGGAAAATTGTGTCAATGCAAATACAAGAATGATTTGGGTGGAAACACCAACCAACCCCATGATGAAAATCATTGATATTGAGGCTTGCGTTCAGTTCGCAAAAAAACACCAATTGATTTCAATCATAGATAACACGTTTGCGTCTCCCTATCTTCAAAATCCATTGGATTTAGAAGCAGATATTGTCATGCACAGTGCAACAAAATATTTAGGCGGACACAGTGATGTTGTCATGGGTGCTATTTGTTGCAATAGTGATTCTTTGTACGAACAATTGGCCTTCATTGCCAATTCATGCGGTGCAACTCCGGGTCCTCAAGATAGTTTTTTGGTTTTGCGTGGATTGAAAACGTTGCACGTTCGAATGGATAGACACTGCTCCAATGGCGCAGCAGTAGCTCATTTCTTAAAAAACCATCCCAAGGTTGATCGTGTCTATTGGCCAGGCTTCGAAGAGCATCCCAATCACCACGTTGCGAAAAAGCAAATGAAAAACTTCGGTGGTATGATTTCATTCAGTTTGAAAGGAGACCAGTTCGAAGATGCTAAAAAATTAGCCATGGCCGTTCGCGTATTTTCATTGGCTGAATCATTGGGTGGTGTTGAATCTTTGTTAGGTCACCCCGCTTCCATGACTCATGCATCCATTCCGAAGGAAGAAAGAGAACGCAGCGGAATAACAGATTCATTGTTGCGTCTAAGTGTTGGTATTGAAGATGAACACGATTTAATTTCCGATTTAGAACAAGCATTAAATGCGGTATCATGAGTAAAAAAAATGTAGCAATTGTAGGTGCCGGTTTGGTAGGAAGCTTGTGGGCTGTTTATCTCGCTAAACGCGGATATAACGTATCTGTATTCGATCGTAGAACAGACATTCGCAACGTAAAGGTTGTTCAAGGGAAAAGTATAAATCTTGCACTGAGTGATCGCGGTTGGAAAGGATTGGAAGGGGCAAATATTCGAAAAGAAATCGAAGAAGTAGCACTTCCTATGTATGGGAGGTTAATGCACGCGGTTGACGGAGAATTGACCTATCAACCGTACGGAAAAGAAGGTCAAGCGATTTATAGTGTTTCTAGAGGAATTCTAAATCAAACACTTGTTCGTTGCGCAGCTGAATTCGAAAATGTTTCGCTCAACTTCGAACACAAATGCATAGATGTTGATCTCGACACCAATACCGTAGTTTTCGAGGGAGAAAATAAAGAACGCATTCACAAACAATTTGATCAAATATTTGGAACCGACGGGGCCTTCAGTGCTGTGCGTGCTCGTATGACCAAACTAGATCGAAATGAATATTCTCAATCTTACCTTGATCACGGATATAAAGAACTAGAAATACCAGCGAATGCAGATGGCACTCACCAAATGCGCAAAGACTGCCTTCACATTTGGCCACGCGGTGAATTCATGATGATTGCACTTCCAAACATCGATGGTAGTTTTACTTGTACCTTATTCTTTCCTTTCGAAGGAGAAGTATCATTTGATAAATTAAAATCAGATGAAGACATTCTGAACTTCTTTGAAAAATATTTCCCAGATGCAAAAGCGTTAATGCCAGAATTACTTCTTGACTTCAATACAAATCCAACAGCTAGTTTAGTCATGACCAAATGCAACCCTTGGAACTACAAAAATCAAATTGCGCTCATGGGAGACTCTGCCCATGCCATTGTTCCATTCTATGGACAAGGCATGAACAGTGGATTTGAAGATTGCAGCGAACTAAACCGATTAATGAACGAAATGGGTGAGGATCATCCAGATCTATTAAAAGAATATGGAAAAATACGCAAGCCAAACGGTGATGCTATTTTAGAATTAGCACTGCGTAACTACATTGAGATGCGAGATCTAACTGCCGACAAAGATTTCCTTCTTCAGAAAAAAATCGAAGGTAGATTCGCATCTAAGTATCCAGAAAAGTGGATACCCCTATACTCACAAGTAACTTTTAGTCACATACCATACAACCAAGCACTAAGTAATGGTATTCGTCAAGACCAAATCATGAAAGAAGTCATGAATAGACCCGATATTCAAGCGGTTTGGGACAGTGAGGAAATTGAAAATGAAATTCTTAAACGACTTTAAAACTTCATTCTCAACTGAAGCGTAAGATCAGATTTTCTGGGTCCTTGTATTTCTGAATTTCCTGAAGAAATTGTAGTTCTATCTGTATAGGTCCATTGAGCAAATCGGATCCAAAAATCAATGTTTCTGCGAATATCAAATTTCAGAATGAGATATGCCCTTGCACCAGTTCCGTAATAAGGAGGAATGCTGTAACTATACAAAACATCGTTCTCATACGCATACATACGCGCGTTCCAACCATCTGTTCGGAATAAGGCATAACGTGCAGTAATACTTACGGGCACATTTAATTTTTTCCATGTAATGTCTTGAAAGACCAGATATCCTTGCTCTCTAGATTGACCCTCTTCTTGATAATCTACCCATTCCAATCTACTATGCAAGCGAATCTCTGCCGTGGGTGAAAAAATAAAATTCAATCGCACTTGCTGATTCATGCGATCAACTGGAAAATCAATACCCGAAGTTACATTTTGATTTATGCTTGTTTTACGATTTCTATATCGAACATATAACTCATGCTTTTTATCTGGTTTGTAATTCAGCTGAATAAGGTGATCTGAAAATACGGAAGGTGCAGAAACTTGATACCGAAGCCATGGAAAGGCAACACCATCTGTATACGCTGTTATGCTCAAATATTTTGAAAGCTGGGCTTGTAATCCCATGTATACACCTTTTTCATTCGAAGGTATATTTGGGCTACCTTCTGCAAAAACGGCGGAATAAACAGATTGAAAATCTTTCTCATAATTCCGATACACTAAAGACACTGAGACGGAATTGTGGAGAGCTGCACTGAAACCAGCAATTCCCGCAAATGCCCCATTCGCACTTCTACTCATTTCACTAAACATTGAAATATTTCTCCAAACACCTTCACCATACCAACCCATTACATGGTTCTGTTTTCCAGAAAAACGATATTGATTGTACCAATCGCTTCGTGCTTGAATAGAGTCACTGAATTGCTGAACAACGCCAACAACTCCGGTTTTCCATACGCCTTTTTCATATTGTACATTTCCACCATAAACCGTTTCCGTTAACACATCTTTATCAGCTAATTCTTGCGTTGTTCTATGCAACCCTCCTAAGGCAAGCGAACTAATGACCAAACCATCATCTTGAACCAAAGAATCACCACTCACATTTGCATCCAATTTTTTTCTGGAAGCAAAAGCCGACAAAGACCAGTTTTTATTTCCCACAGTAGCGGCAACTCCTCTAAAAAATAAATTTTCATTCACCGATGAATATGGACGAAGCCCTTGTGCATTCTTTTTTACTTGAACCGCATATGCCGATTTACCAAAGCCGAGGCTATTCCAACACGTTAACCCTTGACCAAATTGCACCTGATAATCACCAATTGCGAGCGCCTTCAACCACTTTGCATCACGAATAAAAATTCCAGCAGATCTGAAATCGGGCCCTTGTTGAAACGACTCACCAATGTCATTCTCAAGTGTTACTCCAGCAAAAATATTTCTTCTGTATTGAAAGCGATACCTGAGGTAATGTCCGTATCTACTTCCCAAATAGGCAGGCTTACCGGTATTGGAATCATTGATAAATCCAGCTTGCTTCTGAAGCGTCGTTTTTGTTCTATACATGAGATCATGACTACCCTCTTCCTTCAATCGAAGCCAAGAGAAATCATTGAATCCAACGCTTTCACTTACAAATACAAAAGGCAATAACCACCGAATGGTTCCAGCATCGAAGCCCCGAACTTGTTGCAACTCAAACACGCTGCGCAACGGTCCGAATTTTTTTATATGAAAAAAAAGTGCGTTAATTTGAGTATCACTTAAAACCATAAGCGATTGCAAATCCGCGGCTGATGCTTGATTCAAATTGAGTGGATGAGCTAAGAAATAATTTAAATCTTCAACAAGTGCGGTGTAATCCAATTCACTACTTTCATCAAGCAAAGAAGAGATTGATTCAATGCGTTGTTCCACCACATTCGACTCTTCTACTGAGTTGGGTTGAGCCCATACCTCTGGTGCAAACAGCGTAAAAAATAGAATTGCGAATAGATCAATGCGCTTCATATACTAAACCAATCTGAGGCGTGGTGCCTAATTGCGGATGAATAACTGCCGAGGCATCGAATTTCCATGACTTAAAAGAAGTACCTATACCGAAAGACCAAGTTTGCCAGAACGTATTCATTCCGGCGCGAACAAATAACTGTTCATGGGGTATGTATTCTGCTCCGAAACTGTAATGAATGCGTTCTACAGCGCTGCTGCTTGCTGTGCAAGAGGCAAACATGGCAAACGTTTTCCCGAAAGTATATGAAGTTCCCAATTGAATGCGCGCAGGTATATCCTCTTCATTCAACAACGAACTTGCTGGAACACAACCATTCAAAGCCCATGACCAACCTTTCCGCACGTGATAAGTCATTCCAACCTGACCCAACAAAGTTGAGGCATTGCCATAACCTCCGGCTATGCGCGTATTTGAAATTCCCATTTGCACAGATGCATTGAATTTTTCAGACAATTTCATGGCGTAACCCAATTTCATTTGCTGACGCGAAAAATTGGAATTACCGTAATTGGAGTAATTCAATCCCGCATTTCCCGAACCGAGTTTCGTAAAAATTCCTATGCCTGCATCGCGAATATCCATAATTCCGAAAGGAGCCTGTGCATAAACCATGTAACTCGTATGTGACTCATTCGCTATGGAAGAGAAGTTATGAAAACCAGCAGCAGCATCGGTTGATGCAATGGCACTGCCACTTAAAGCCGCCATGCGTGCTCCAGAAATATATTGTCCCAAAGCGCTACAAGTGAACCATATAAAAAACCCGAAAAAGAGAACATGCCGCAGAAAATTCATGTCGGAAAGATAGTAACAAAGAGAAAAACTTTCATTTTCGGAAACAACACGTTATATTTGCATCGCAAAATGCGCATGTGGCGTAATTGGTAGCCGCGCCAGACTTAGGATCTGGTGCCGTGAGGCGTGGGGGTTCGAGTCCCTCCATGCGCACATGTAAAAGCGGAGGGTTAGCCCTCCGCTTTTTTTTATCTTTGCACTCTATTTTTTAGCCATGTCGAAATACAGAGAAATTAAAGGACTTTCCTTGCCAGCCTTGGCAGATGAAATTCAACGTTTTTGGGAACGTGAAAATGTTTTCCAACGCAGCATTTCTGAACGCGAAGGTCAAGCACCATTCGTTTTCTTCGAAGGTCCACCTTCGGCCAATGGTATGCCTGGTATTCACCACGTCATGGCAAGAACCATAAAAGATATTTTCTGCCGATATCAAACCCTGAAAGGCAAACAAGTTCAACGCAAAGCGGGTTGGGATACCCACGGACTTCCAATTGAACTTTCAGTAGAAAAAACACTTGGTATAAAAAAAGAAGACATTGGAACCACCATTACCGTTGAAGAATACAATGCAGCTTGCAGAAAAGAGGTAATGAAATATACCGATTTGTGGGAAAAACTAACTGCTCAAATGGGGTATTGGGTAGACATGTCAGACCCTTACATTACTTTTGATAACAAATACATTGAAAGTGTTTGGTGGCTCTTGCAACAGCTTCAAGAAAAAAACCTCCTCTATAAAGGATTCACCATTCAACCTTATTCTCCGGCAGCAGGAACCGGTTTAAGTTCACATGAACTGAATCAGCCCGGATGCTACAAAGAAGTTAAAGATACCTCGGCAGTTGCACAGTTTAAAACCATCAATGCCAAATCGAAACTGGGGCTAGATAGCCCATTGAATTTATACATCTTAGCTTGGACCACCACTCCTTGGACATTACCGTCTAACGTGGCGTTGGCAGTGGGTGAAAAAATCACGTATGATATTGTTGAATCTTATTCTCCATTCGGTAACGAACATGCTCTTTTCTTGGTGGCAGCGCCATTAAGAGAAAAATATTTTCCCGCCGCCAATGGCGAAGACTTGGATGGATTTGAATTGGGATCGAAGAAAATTCCAAACCTATACATGCAATCCATAGCTGGAAAAGACCTGGTGGGAATCCATTACGAGCAACTACTTCCGTTTGTTCAACCCACCGACGGTGAGGCATTCAAAGTTATTTCAGGTGACTTCATTACCACCGAAGATGGTACTGGAATTGTTCACATAGCGCCAAGCTTTGGAGCAGACGATTTTCGAGTTGCGAAACAGTTCGGAATGGGAAACCTGACCTTGGTAGATAAACGAGGAAAATTTGTACCTGAGGTACAAGACGGCACTTTTCTTTTTGGAGAAGAATACGTCAAAGAAGCATACTATTCAGAAGAGGAAAAAGCAGTAGAGCTTGCGAAACAAAAATTGGCCTTGGCCAATATCATTCGCGATACAGAAAAATTAAATTATCTCAGCGTAGATGAACGTATTGTTCTGAAACTTCAAACTGAAGGAAAACTATTTAAAAAAGAGAAATACGCGCACAACTACCCCCACTGTTGGCGCACCGATAAACCAGTATTGTATTACCCACTTGACTCATGGTTCATTCGTGTTCCAGAAAAAAGAAACAGATTGGTTGAACTCAACAGTACGATTCACTGGAAACCCGCATCAACAGGTACAGGTAGATTTGGAAACTGGTTGGAAAATGCCAATGACTGGAATCTATCGAGAAGCAGATTTTGGGGTATTCCACTTCCCATTTGGAGAACAGAAGATGGCAATGAAATGCGCTGCATAGGCTCTGTAGAAGAACTTAAAAGCGAAATTGAAAAAAGTGTTTCAGCAGGAATAATGACCGCTAATCCACTTGAGAAATTCATACCGAATGATAATTCGGTAGAGAACTATTCACTCTTCGATTTACACAAACCATATGTAGATCAAATTGTTTTGGTAAGTGGAAGTGGGAGACCCATGCGTCGCGAATCAGACCTCATAGACGTTTGGTTCGACAGTGGTGCTATGCCATATGCACAATGGCATTACCCGTTCGAAAACAAAGAGAAAATTGAACAAGGGAAATCATTTCCAGCAGATTTCATTGCTGAAGGAGTTGATCAAACCAGAGGATGGTTTTACACACTTCACGCTATTGCAACCTTATGCTTCGATTCGGTAGCGTATAAAAATGTCATTTCGAACGGATTGGTCCTAGACAAGAATGGAAATAAAATGTCTAAGCGTTTAGGCAATGCCGTTGATCCGTTTGAAACATTGGCAAAATACGGTCCCGATGCAACGCGCTGGTACATGATAACCAATGCAGATCCATGGGATAATTTAAAATTTGATGTGAAGGGAATTGAAGAAGTACAACGTACTTTTTTCGGAACTCTTTCCAACACCTACTCTTTCTTCGCACTTTATGCCAATATAGATGCCTATCAACCAAACGAATTGGATCCGGCTGTTCATGAACGTTCAGAGTTAGATAAATGGATTCTCAGCAAACTCAATGCGTTGACATTAGAAGTTGAGAAATACTTGAATGACTTTGATCCTACACCAGCAGGTAGAGCCATTGAAGAATTTGTTGATGCACATTTATCAAATTGGTACGTGCGTCTTGCTAGAAAACGTTTTTGGCATGGTGAATTAACTTCAGATAAGCGAGCTGCCTATGCTACATTGCATGCTTGCCTTAAACAAATTGCTCAGTTAATGTCGCCATACGCTCCTTTCTATGCAGATTGGCTGTACCAAAGCTTGAATGGAAACAATCAAAGTGTTCACCTTTCTTTGTTGCAAAATTTAGAATTCAGAGACACCGAATTGGAGACGAAAATGGATCTGGCTCAACGCATCTCTTCCATGGCTTTATCTATTCGGAAAAAAGAAAATATTCGTGTTCGTCAACCACTTGCGGAAATTCGTATTCCAGTTTTAGATAATCAAATTCGCACATACATTGGAAATGTGGCCGACCTCATTTGCAGTGAAATTAATGTGAAACAGGTCAATTGTGTTGATGAAAACACAACCAAAATCATTAAAAATCTCAAATTGAATTTTGCCACTCTCGGTAGAAAATGTGGTAAAGTCATGAAAGAACTACAGGCTTTTGCTACTGAAAATTCGGAACAAATCATAGCGTCTATTGAGTCACATGGAAAATACATGTGGGAAACGCATCAAATTGAACTCTTAACCGAAGATGTTGAAATTATTCCAGTAGATATTCCAGGTTGGAAAGTAGCCAACCAAGGCAGCCTAACCGTAGCGCTTGATGTTACCATTTCTGAAGAACTCCGCTTGGAGGGGCTTGCCCGTGAATTGGTAAACCGCATTCAAAACTTAAGAAAAGAGTTGAATTTCGAAGTTGTAGATAAAATTCACGTTAAAGTTTCGGGAGATCTTTCAATTCATGATGTATTGAAAAACAATTCTGAATATATTAGCAGTCAAGTACTTGCCTCCTCCATTTCCTATGAAAATGAAATTGAAGGCGCAGTGGAAGTTGAGTGGGAAGCCGGCGGACAAGTGCAACTATTATTAACCAAAACTACCTAGACCTATGGCAAAGAAAGTAATCTCTAAGCCTGCTAAAAAAGTGGCTAAACCTGCAGCTAAAAAAGTTGCAGCTAAACCAGCTCCGAAAAAGGCAGCGACCAAACCAGTCGCCAAGAAAATAACAAAACCTGCGGCAAAAGCTCCTGTGAAAAAAGCAGTTGCTAAACCTGCTCCGAAAAAAGCAGTAGCCAAAGCCCCTGCAAAGAAAGTGGTTGCTAAACCTGCTCCGAAAAAAGCAGTAGCCAAAGCCCCTGCAAAGAAAGCGGTTGCTAAACCTGCTCCGAAAAAAGCAGTAGCCAAAGCCCCTGCAAAGAAAGCGGTTGCCAAACCTGCTCCGAAAAAAGCAGTAGCGAAAGCTCCAGTGAAAAAAGTGGTTTCAAAGCCCGTTGTAAAGCCTGTAGTTAAAGCAGTTGCTAAACCAGCTCCCGCTCCAAAACCTGCTCCAATTGCTAAACCCGTTCCTGCCCCTGCTCCGGTTTCAAAACCCGTTGTTAAACCTGTCACCGCATCTCGATATTCAGACAAAGATTTGAAAGAGTTTGAAGCCTTAATTAAAGAGAAATTGGTTCAGGCCAGATCAGATTACGATGAATTAAAAGAATCTTTATCAAGAGACAGCGACAACAGCACAGACGACACATCACCTACGTTTAAAATGATGGAAGATGGCAGCGATACCAGCAGTCGTGAAGAAGTAGCTCAATTGGCTTCAAGACAAGAGAAGTTTATTAAAAGTCTTGAGAATGCTTTATTGCGCATCATGAATAAAACATACGGAGTTTGCCGCGTAACAGGTAAGCTTATACCGAAAGAAAGATTGCGCCTGGTTCCGCATGCTACCTTAAGCATAGAAGCCAAAAACATGCAATAATTCGCTATAACCTGTTTCGAGTAAAACCATATTAATCTTTAGTTTGAATTGTGAGAACGATAATCATTACCATCTTAAGTGTTTTAACGGTAGACCAACTTTTAAAACTGTGGGTTAAACTTACGTTTCATTACGGAGAAAAAATTG
>JBJTWB010000293.1:0-1768 GCA_046081505.1 Bacteroidota bacterium
TCATCAATGTAACTCGGAGATTATTGCCATTGTTGTTAGCCTAAGCATGCATTGATTTCGTTCTATTTAAGTATACCCTTCAATTCCTCTCGGCAGAACAAATCAATTAGATCTCGAGTGGAACGAAACGAAGCTTCAATCTCGTCACTTGAGCCTTGAGCCTTCGTTGGATCAGGGAAATTACGATGAATGCGTTGAGCGAGTGATGGAAAAACAGGGCATTGTTCTGCCGCATGATCACATAGCGTAATAATTAAATCGAAGGGAATATCTAAAAACGCGTCAACATGGTCTAAAAATCAAATCGAATTTGACGGTATCCAGCAAATATGCCTAATCCCCCTGAGACATTTGAATAAACTAATGTGGGTTCGGCAAATGGATTTCCGTTGTCTTGTCTATTGAACGTTTTATGAAACTTAAAGTATTCCTCACTGGAATGTATGATATACATGGCTTTCAAATCGGTTGAAACACTTTCGTATGAGCTTGCTTGTACTTCTTTTTCAATGTACAATTGTCCGTTATTCAGTGCATTGTCATTGATAAAACGCTGTGCAATTAAATATTCCGAAGTATCTGTTCCTCCCGTATAAACATTGTAATAGGCAAGTCTATAATAATCGAAAGTGGGAGAGACATCATTCAAAAATGTTTTGAACGTAAACGTATACATGGTGTCATTGAATGGGCCTACAATGTCTGTGCTAATTGTTAAATTGTTCGAATCTACTTCAGGCAATTCTAATGGAATGTTCGTAGTGGCTTCAATGGCATGTCCTGCTGCATCAGTTGCTAGTAGGGTATACGACTGCCCAGCAACAAGCGGGAATTCCAACGTGCTTAGCTCATACTCCATGGTATTGGAATTATACTCTAAGGTGTCGACTTGTACGCCATTGGAAATCGTAACTAGCAAATCAGTTGGAGGAGGTAGAGGGCTGCTATTTGGACCAAAAACGGGGATGCTCCAACTGAAATTCGCATGAATGAGATCAAGATCATCACTGATGAAACAGGTGAGCGTTAATTGTCTATCAACAGCCGGAACATCTACTTCAGCCTCGGTCTCGCATGAAACAAGGAAAAGTGCACAGGCCAAAATGTTTAAGAGGAGAAATGCTTTTTTCATATTTAGAATTTGAATGACCATGAGACGCTAGGTATTATTGGAAATAAGGATACTTGACTGAGGTAATTCGATCCATCAACACGTTGACTAATGGAATAAAAGAATGGGTTTTTTCTATTGTAAGCGTTATAAATTCCCAATTCAAAGGTTCGCTCACATCGTTTCAATTTTTTATGCCATTGCGCGGCAATATCTAATCTGTGATATGGAGCCATTCGAAATGCATTCTTGTCTCCATAATCCGTAGCGCCAGTTCCAAAAAAAGTATTGAATTGGTTGGTTGCTGGGTCATGTGGCTGCACGTTGTATGTAGCTAAAGGAAGTGTAATGGCTTGTCCGGTTCCGTATACCCAAGTGGCTGAAATGGTCAAATGATCATTCACTTCGTATATTCCTACCGCAGAGAAATCGTGCCTGCGATCATAACGGGCGTAAAACGGTTTCCCATCATTCAGTTCATCAAATTGTAAAGTGGTCCAAGAAAGTGTGTAACCGATCCATCCGCTCCATTTTCCAACCTTTTTTTGAACCAACAATTCTGCGCCATAACTGGTGCCATTTCCTGAAGTTACATTGTCTTGCCACGTGATGGGTTTGCCATCTATGGCTCTTCCCACATTCAGAAAACTTGCTCCT
>JBJTWB010000294.1:0-14534 GCA_046081505.1 Bacteroidota bacterium
TCCTTCCTTAATTGTGTCTTCAACAATTGTTCTGCCTGTTGAACAGATTCCTCATTTTTCTTTTCAACCCATTTCGTACCGGTCACTTCAATTTCAAAATCCTTCTTTACAAACGAGTAAAAATCCGAGCATTGTGAAGCAACCATCAAAGGAAAAATGAGAATACCCTTAATGCACAACACATATGAAAAGTGAAACTTCAATCTCATGATTTATACTTCCAGAGCTTGTTTCAAATCGGCAATAATATCTTCCGAGTTTTCAATTCCAACACTGAGACGAATCATACCTTCGGTAATGCCCAATCGAATTTTCTCCTCGTCTGCCACATCAGCATGAGTCATTGAAAAGGGATGTTGCGCTAAACTCTCATTGCTGCCGAGACTCACGGCCAGTTTAATTAGTTCGCAATGATCTAAAACACGAAAGGCTCCCTCTTCGTCACCCACAACATCAAAACTGATCATTGCTCCAGCGCTTGAACATTGTTTCTGAAACAACGCAATTTGATTCTCTCCTTGGCTTTTGGAACCCGGAAAATAAATTTTCGAAACTTTGGGATTCGCTTCTAAAAACGCAACTACATCCAACGCATTTTTAGCTTGTTGATCCATTCGAATCTTCAGCGTCTCTATACTTCGTGTTAACAACCAAGCTGTATATGGAGCAATCATGTTGCCCAAGAATGTTCGCAACGTTTTCACTTTTACCACGTGCTCTTTCTTCCCTACCACTACTCCAGCAATTAAATCACTGTGGCCACTTAAATATTTTGTTGCACTGTAACAAACTATATCGGCGCCAAAATCCATAGGCTTTTGCCACAAAGGGCCCATGTAGGTATTATCCACGGCGAAAAGAACGTCATGATCTCCTTTCAATTGAATTTCATTTCGAATGGCATTCAACATTTCCAAATCAAATAAATCATTGGTTGGATTTGCCGGGGTTTCCACATAAACCATTTTAACCCGAGACCAAGCCTGAGCAGATTCTATTTTATCACAAATTGAATCATATGAGTCATGCGGATCAAAATCTATTCTTTCAATTCCGAATTCAACTAAAACTTGATGCACAAAATGATGCGTACCGCCGTAAGTAGGATGACTAAATAAAACCACGTCACCCGGTTTCAAATAAGCCAACATGGTTGTGGCTATAGCAGACATTCCCGATTCAAATGCAGCCGCCTCATCTGCGCCCTCCCAAAGGGCCAGTCTTTCCTCAAGAATTTGCATATTCGGATTATTCAAACGACTGTAAATTAACCCCAGTTGTTCACCTTCAGCTGCTTGATCTTTTCCGTAGGCCAATGCAAAAAAACGTTTTCCTTCAGCAGAATTATTGAAAGCAAAAGTTGATGTTTGGAAAATTGGAGTTTTCACTGAGCCTTCGCTCCATTTCGGATTGTATCCGTGGCTCATCATCCATGATTCGGGGTGCTTCTTCATTTCACAAAAATAGGTTGAATGAGAGAGATTTATACCAACACAAGTCAACAATTCCTTATCTTTGAGCTCTGAAATGCAGTTTCAACATCCGGAAATACTTTGGGGGCTTTTAGCTCTTGTTATTCCAATCATCATTCATCTTTTTAATTTTCGCAGGTACAAGAGGGTTGCATTTTCTAACGTTGCCTTTTTAGAACAAGTCAAGACTGAGACCAATAAAGCCTCAAAAATTCGAAATCTCATTCTTCTTTTCATTCGACTCTTGCTCATTGCAGCGCTTGTTTTTGCCTTTGCACAACCTTTTCTCCCTACATCTGAAAGTGCAGGTATGAAAGGTCAACGCAGCGTGAGTATTTACATTGACAATAGCTTTAGCTCTCAAAATGTCTGGCAGGGCAACGCACTTTTAGAATGGCACAAAGAAAAAGCAAGTCAGGTGGTTCAGTCGTTTTCAAATTTTGACCGCTTTCAAGTATTAACCAATGACATTACCGGAAAGGATTTACAATCACTTTCAAAAGATGAAGCCTTGAGTGCTATTCAGAGCATCACCTATTCCACACATCCTCAAAATTTCAGTGAGCTGAATGAACGACAAAATGCATATTTCTCAAAAACATCCGCAGACATTCATTTGCATTATTGGTTCAGTGATCTTCAAAAAAATCAGTACTCTCTCCAACTCGCACCTGCAGATACTTCTCACCATTATTACGGAATTCCAACCTACCCCGACCAAAATTCCAACATTTCCATTGACACACTCTATTTCAAATCGAATCAACGGGTATTGAATCAAGCAGACACTTTGGTGGTTGCTTTAACCAACCACGGAAAAACAAGTCATCAAGCGAACGTTCAATTAGATATTGATGGAAGTCAGAAAGCAGTGGCCTCTATTGGCCTTCCTGCCGAATCGCAGCAGTTAGTTACCCTCAATTTCGCAACTACATCTGGAGGAATTCACAACGGACAAGTTTCAGTGGCTGACGAGTTTATTCCATTCGATAATTCGCTTTTCTTCACGTATGAAATTTTAGAAAAAATTAATGTTCTTGAATTTGTTGGAACAGAAACCAAGAGACTCAATTCACTGTTTGAAAACGATCCGAATTTTTCTTTTGAATCAAGAGCCATTGAATCGTTTCAATCTGAACTATCGAATAACATTCAATTGATTATTTGTCAGGGTGTACAAAATTTCAATACGGAACAAATTGGATGGTTAGAAAGTTTTGTGCAAAATGGAGGTTCCGTATTCGTACTTCCCCACTCTGCCAGTAACTTAGATTCCTACAATAACTTACTGGGGAGATTAGGAAGTGTTCAAATGTTGAGCAAAAACGCACAGCCCATACAGGTTCAATCTTTTGAATTGAAAGATCCATTTTACGCCCCAGCCTTTGAGAAATTGCAAGAAAACACAACGCTTCCTAGAATAAGTTCTCACTTCCCCCTTGCAAACAACAACCTAAATAGCGTTTCACTAATCACCCTCCAAGACAATTCACCCTTGCTCTGCTACACCAAGAAAGGTGCAGGAAAAATATATGTATCTGGTGTTTCAACCGTAGTGAGTGAAAGTAATTTTACACAACATGCGCTTTTTCCAATTTCAATAGTGCGTGCGGCCGAATTAAGTGGAAAATTAACTCCGTCATACGCAAATTTATCAGAAAGCAGTTACATCTCATTGTCTCTTGCCATGCCTTCTGCGAGTGGTTTGTACACATTAAAAGATATTTCCACTGGGCAAGAATACATGGCTCAATCTCGAAACAATGGAAACAATGTGGAAATTTTTATTCCCAATGAAATTTCCAATTCTGGAACATATCAAATCAAAAATGACCAAACCGTTGTTGGTGGAATTGCGTTGAACTACACAAGAGGTGAAAGCTCATTGAACTACTATAACAAGGAAGAAATTCTTGCACTAGCCGGTAATGCGTTATACCATATTGAAGACACCACACCTGAAATGCTTGGGCACATTGCCACAAAAATAGCGGGTGGTATAACCTATTGGTGGCATCTCATACTTGCAGCTTTAAGTTTATTGGCATTGGAAATTTTCATCATTCAACTTTGGAGAACCAAATCATGAAAACCTACTTACAAAACGTCACTTTCTTTGCACCAGGCCATGCAATGCATTTAAAAACAACAAACGCAATTGTTGAAAATGGTCATCTCATTCAATGGGGAAAAGAAGTAACCACCAAAGATTGTGATCATATTTTAAAAGCAAAAGGACAATATTTATGCTCAGGGCTTACAGATCTGAATGCGGCCATAGGAGAGCCCGGTCATGAACAAAGAGAAACGCTTCTAACGGCAATGAAAGCAGCCATTGCGGGAGGATACTCGCGAGTGGCTGTCATTCCAAGTTCAACACCTCATGCAGACACGAAAGCTGTGATTCAACAAATTCAAGAATACAATACACCTGAATTCGAGTTTCTTCCATTTGCTCAACTTTCAAAGGGCGGTGAAGGCAAACAGCTTACAGAGTTTTATGAGTTGAAAAATGCAGGTGCCGTTGGATTCAGCGACTACATGAGCAACAGCTCAACTGAACTCATGATGCGTGCTTTGGAGTATAGCAAACAAGTTCAAGGTAAAATTTATTCTTTCCCACATGACCCCGGTGTTCATCCGAAAGCGCTTATGCACGAAGGAATTACTTCAACAAAAATGGGAATCAAAGGAACTTCACACCACAATGAAAGCATTCGTGTATTCCGCGATTTGTCGCTGGCATCATATGCCCAAGCACCAATACATTTCTTTAGCATCTCATGTGCTGAAAGTGTTGATTTGATTCGCAAAGCGAAGAAAAATGGACAAGACGTTACCTGCTCCATAGCAGCTCACCAGATGTCTTTTCTAGATAAGGACATGATTGATTTCGATAGCAACAAAAAAGTATGGCCACCGTTCCGCGATTTGAAGCATAAAAAAGCACTATTCAAGGGCATTCAAGATGGAACCATTGATGCCATTGAAAGTCAACACACCCCTTTAGAAATAGAACAAAAGGAACTTGAATTTGAATATGCTGAATTCGGTATGAACACCATTCAGCACGCGTTGCTCATGGCCTACAACTCTTTGAAAGAAGAGATTGCCACCGAGAAAATTCTTGAACTGTTTACATCGGGTCCATCGAAATGTCTGGAACTTCAGAACACTGCACCAGAAAATGCATGTTTTGTTTTTAATCCAAATGGAATCACGGAAGTTCAAAATGAACAGTGGTACTCGAAGTCCAAAAATTCACCGTTCCTTGGTCACGGACTTCAAGGGGCTATCAGACAGCTTTGATTACGCCTGTCCCTGTGGACCACCAAATGTCATAGGATAAGCGGTCTCTGCGGCACCTTCCTGAATCTTCCCGTGCTGCGATTCAAATTTCGAGATATTATCTTGTAAGGCTTGCATGAGTCTTTTGGCGTGCTGCGGAGTCATTATAATGCGCGATTGAACACGGGCTTTGGGCACATTAGGCATTACTCGAATAAAGTCCAATACAAATTCGGAATTGCTGTGCGTAATTACGGCCAAGTTTGAATAGGTCCCTTCCGCTACTTGTTCATTTAACTCAATGTTAATTTGATTCTCTTTCTGTTCCATGTTCAAATAAGATTTGATTTAATTCATTTAAAGATGCAATGGTAAAGGTAGGGCTATAATTGTGGCGCACACCCTTTCTTCCCGTTAATTCATCGAGCCGTTTTTCTGTAGCTTCAAAGAATACTTGATCAATTCCTGCATTGCGTGCACCCAAAATATCTGCTTCCCAATCGTCTCCAATCATAACTGCTTCGTCTGGTGTTGCATTTGCCTTTTGCAAGGCCAAATCAAAAATAGCTCGATGTGGCTTTCGAACTCCAGCTTCTTCACTGTACACCACATGTTGGAAAAAAGATCTGATGTTTGCAGACTCCATCTTAATGCCTTGCACCTCAATGAAACCATTGGTCACCATAACGTTAATGTAATCTTTTTGAGCTGCCTGAAGAACGTCTATGGCGCCGGGAAGCATGGCGCTTAAGCGCGGACAAATGAACAAGAATTCATCTGCAAATTGGCTCACAAATTCAGGTGTGTAATGTGCATGAACCGAGTCAAACAGATCAGAGAAACGTTTAGTCCGAAGTTCTTCTTTGGCAATTTTCCCCTCTCTGTAAAGCGCCCAAACGCGTTCATTGAAAATTTCATAATTCGAAGTGAACTCTTCCCATGTTGACGCTTCAAAATTTGAAGACTTGTATTTTTCGAACAATTGCTTCAGCGCAATTTGAGTATTTCCATGAAGATCCCAAAGTGTTCCATCGAGATCCCATAAAATCACACTGTACTTTTTCATTTAAAACAAATTAATTACCCAAGCAAGGGATGTGAGGAATAAGGCCCAGAACCAAAAACCAAGAATCAACCAGAAGGGTGTATGCCATTGATGTTTATAAAACCGAGCTGCCAGTATTGCCGATACAGGGACAGAAATTAAACCTGAAACCAATACAATTCCGAAAAGACCAAAACGCATTTTAATGCGTATCATTCTTCTTCGTTGTTTGGTGAAGGTTCGTTGGTTTGGCTTTTTGCGACTTCCACTCCACCAGACAAAAAATCGCTTCCCTAAATAATAAAAAAACAACACACCCACAGTAGCTCCAATACCCGTTGTAGACACAATAGATGCAAATTCAACTCTACCTGCATCTTTTCCTAAAAATGCCATCATGGTGAACGGAGTGAATAAAAATTTCACTATGGCCAGAATGGCAAACAAAATGGACTGGTAGAGAGGCAGCATTACGAATAAAGATAACAAATAGCATCAATTAACCTGTTGGAATAACCCATCTCATTGTCATACCATCCGACTACTTTAACCATTTTACCAATAACACTGGTCAATTCAACATCCAAAATACAACTGTGCGTATCGCCCAAAATATCTTTAGAAACCAAAGGGTCATAACATAGCGAAAGAATATTTGGATGCTTTTTTTCATATTGCTCAAACAAGGCTATAACTTCAGAAACCGACGTGCTTTTTTGAACAATGAAGGTGATATCAGACAACGAGCCATTCGCTACAGGCACACGCATACCACAACCACCAATTTGATTTGATAATTGAGGAAAAACTTTTGTCAAAGCTTTAGCTGCTCCGGTTGTAGTTGGTACAATTGAATTGGGTGCCGAACGCGCCCTCCGAAGATCTTTGTGCGGAGCATCATGTAGCCGTTGATCACTTGTGTAAGAATGTACGGTAGAAATGTAACAGCTCTCCACACCCAAAGCTTGATCTATGGTATGAATAATAGGGGCTACATTGTTGGTGGTGCAGGAAGCGCACGAAAAAAAAGAATCTTCCTTACTGACGTTATGATCATTCACACCAACAATCCAATGCAACAAATTATCTTGTGCAGGTGAGGATAGTATGACCTTTTGAGCACCATTTTGAATGTGAACGAGCAATTCATTTTTCGTCTTCATGGTTCCTGTGCACTCCAGCACCACATCAACTCCCCACTGTGACCATTGTGGAATTTCTTCTGATTGAATGAGCGCTGCATGACCATTTGGCGTTTGAATTGAATTGTTTTCAAACACACCTTTTATCCACATACCCTGGGTAGAGTCATATTTTAGAAGATGCCAAAGAGTTTGTGCATCGGCAATATCACGAATCACAACAACTTCAGCACAATCTCTTCGAACAAGTTCTTTGAACACCGTGCGACCAATTCGACCAAATCCGTTTATTGCAATTCTCGGCTTTCTCATAATTTCATTTCCAACGTAACGAAGGTACGGGATTCAAACAAAAAAGGCCTTTCAAAATGAAAGGCCTTTTTTATCTTTTTCGTCTTATTGACGGATCAATTTAGCTGTACCGCTTGCGCTTCCGGCAAATACTTTTACAATGTACTGACCAGCTGGCAAGTTCTCTGTTTGCAATGAGATCTGGTGTGAACCGGCAGTCAACTGACCAAATTGGATTTGGTTCACCATTTGACCGTTCAATGCGTAGATCTGAGCATACGCCTGATTCACATTGCCACTTAATTCCAGATTCAAATTTGCATTTGACATGGTTGGGTTTGGATAAACATTTAAGTTCATGTCTAATCCAGAACCTAAGTTGCTTGTATTCTCATTCACCCCAACTGAGTAGAAATCATCACTTCTGAAGATACCTCTTCCGTGCGTACCTGCGTAGATGGTTCCAAAGTTTTGAGGATTCATGTATGGCTTAATACCTGTTTGTTGCTGACGTAAGTCAAACACAGGAACGTAACCTAAAGAACCAACGCTTGCACCCGCCATTGGATCAGCTGGAATAGACGAAGCAACGCCTGTACTGTGTGTCCATGTAGTTCCACCGTCGTTTGTAGCCCATACACCGTATTCTGTACCAACTACAATGGTGTTTCCAGAGGCATCATTTACATCAATTACACTTGCATAAATTGGCATTTTGTTCAATGGAGCAGTTGCTACCCAAATATTAGTAAAGGTTGGTGTTGCTGCAAGTGCATTGAATGACTCACGCACTTTTCCACCCGATACAGTGCCGTACCCGCCAACCGTGAATACCAAGTGGTTCGGGTCATTCGGATCAGAGGCAATACTTGTTACAGTTCCACCCGCATTGGTTATTAGCGTGGTTGTAGTTAAGTTCGCTACATCATCAGCACTCCATAAATTTTGGAATCCTGTTACACGATACAGTGAACCGCTCCAACTGCTGTAGTAAAGTGTATTTCCATCTTTGGACCATTCAAACGTGCGCACACCAGAACCCGGAGCATTTCCAATTTTCCACCAATCAGGTGTTGTATTGAAATTTAAAGCTTGTCTGGTCACCCACATTCCTTCAGTTCCGAAGAAACCAGTTACAAATAAGGAAGTGAACTGATCTTGCACTTGCCATTGCTCGCTAACATTCTCTAACTGGTCAGCAGCATAGTAATACCAAGAGGTTGAAGTACACTGGATGTCCAAAATTGGAACAGTGATAAACGTTGTGTCAACAGCAACAACCACTTCTGTGCTGTCATTTACAATAATTTGTGATCCATTTATTGGGTTAATTACAGTATCTGACCAATACACCCAAATGGTCTGCTGAGTGATTTGATCAATTTGTTCTTCGTATCCAACAATTGTTGTATCGCAAATGGTAGAATCTATAATATCCGTTAGGGCTTGTGGATCTAACCACGGATAGTTTGGATCTTCAGTAATTGGCGTTGTAGAATATATAGCCGGTCTATTCAACACCGGCCAGAAATTTAAGGTATCATTCAATGGGAATCTGTAGTTGAATGGTAAGGTCATGTTTTGAGTAAACAACGTGGTGTCTACCCAAACAGTATCGTTACCATTAACATAAGAATAAATATCTTGATCTCTGTTATTAGCCAAAATAACATATTGTTGAGAGTTGGCATCGGCAGTGTTTTCATACAAGCGACAAGCCGTATAGAATGAACCTGCTTCTCCATCGTCTCCGATAGCTGTTAGTACATCATTATCATAGAACTCTCCACCTGCACCAGTTTGGTTGAAGCGACTGATTGCACCGAAGTATACAGTACTAAAAGCTACAGTTGCTCCAGGCACAGTAACATTCGTGATATCGCAATCAAAACCATCTCCACCACCAACTGACACACCTTGTTGCCATGAAATCACATCAAAAGGTCCTTCCATTCCAGGAATAAGAATGGTTCCATTGTCTTGAGCACCACCCATTGCAGCATAACCACCACCGTGGGCTATGCCATAAAACTGAGTTACGTTATAACCTCTGTTCATGGAAGCGAACGTATTTCCACCGTCAACGGATTTGAAAATTCCACCATCACAACCGATATACCAGTCTCCGTTCGGCGCAATTTCAAAGGTGTGAATATCAGAGTGAACATAATATTGAGAAGAACCAAAGTCGAAGTTCGCAGCGATCTGCTCTGGCTGAGTATTAGCACCGGCTTTCCAAAGTGTTACACCACCAATCCAACAAATGCCTGGCTCACCTGGCTTGATACCAAGAGCTAAGTCATAGTACGCTTGTCCATTGTCACCAAATACGGAGTACAAATTATCAATGCCAGTTGGCCATTTTACTTCCCAATTATCACCTTTATCACTTGTGTAGTATAGACCACCCATCTGTCCACCTGCGGCATATAATACGTATGCAACATTCGAATCATCGCGCGAGATTGCTAAACGAACGCGTTGCTTATTGGATAAACCATCAGTTGCACCCACCTGGGCAAATGAATTTCCTCCGTCAGTTGAACGGTATACTCGTCCGTTTGAAACACCCACATAACAAACAGTACCATCTTGTGACCATTCAATATCGTGTCCTCCCGTATTCGGAATTCCTGAAACTGTCATATTTGGAGCTGACATGCCTGGCTCCCAGTATCCAACACCATCTGCACCTGCAATCCAGATACGGTTGGCTACATTGGCATCTGCGGAGATATCATTGATGTAAGCCCAGTTATCACCTGCACTGAATTCAGCTGGATCAGTTCCTGGAACCAATTCCCAAGACGAACCTTGGTCTGTTGATCTGTACATTCCACAACCAATGGATCCACTCGCTCCACTTCCGTCGAAACCAGATTCAAACTGGCTACCAGTTGCAACGTAAATGGTTCCATCTTCAGTAGCATCAATGCTAGAAATGGCCATGACCTTTCCAAACGTATCCAGAGACTCTACGCGAGACCAGTTGTTTCCTCCGTTGGTAGACTTGTATAATCCACCGGTTACAGAACCAGCGAATACCACGTCATTGTTGTAGGCTAGAATGGCACGTGTACGTCCGCCGATGTTGTCTGGACCCATTTCCCACCAGCTCATATCCACTCTGTCTGCGCTTTGATTGCGATCAAAGTCATTTACAGCGAGTGTCATTTCAGTCACATCACTTACTTCAAAATTGCCCGTGGTTAGGTTTCCGCGCATCTTTTTCATGAGTTCCACAGACTGGTTGTATAAACCACCATTGGACTCACGTGGTGCAAATGTTGCTCGGTTGTTAAACATGTTTACAGCCGTCAACGACAAGGCTGCAGCAGCAACAAACCCAGAAGAATAAAGTAAACTTTTTAATTTCATAAACGCAGGTTAAGCATTATTTTACAATGTGCCGCAAGATAAACTACAAATAGTTATAACAACAAAGTTTTACAACCTTTTTCGCACTTTTTTTTCTTTTTTAAAAGACTCAATCGAACAAATGCTTTTCAGCATGGTATGACGAGCGAACCAATGGACCTGATTCCACAAATCGGAATCCCATTTCTTTTCCAATTACGGCGTATTCATTGAACTGTTCTGGCGTAATGAACTCGGCAACAGGAAGATGCTTCCGTGTAGGCTGAAGATATTGACCCAAGGTTAAAATATCTACTTGTACTTGTCGCAAATCTTCCATGGTTTCAATCACTTCATTCTTTGTTTCTCCGAGACCAAGCATAACACCGCTTTTCGTTCTCATCCCTCCTTTTTTAAGTCGGAACAACAACTCTAGAGATCGGTCATATTTTGCTTGAATTCGTACTTGTTTGGTCAACCTTCGAACAGTCTCTAAATTATGAGAAACTATTTCAGGAGCCACATCAATAATGCGTTGCAAATTCTCCCATTTGCCCGCAAAGTCGGGTATCAGTGTTTCCATGGTGGTCATTGGTGACAATTCACGGACTTTTTGAACGGTATTGTACCAGATTTCAGCCCCTCCATCGGGTAAATCATCTCGATCTACAGAAGTAATAACGGCATGTTTCACCCCCATTAACTTGACACTTTTTGCAACACGAAGCGGTTCAAATGGATCTGCTTCAAGTGGTTTACCGGTAGCTACGGCACAAAATCCGCAACTGCGTGTGCAAATATTTCCGAGAATCATAAACGTAGCCGTCCCTTCCCCCCAACATTCGCCCATATTGGGGCAGTTCCCGCTTTCACAAATGGTATGTAGTTTATGTTCATCAACCAATGACCTCACCTTCCTGTAGTTTTCACCCGTTGGTAATTTAACTTTCAACCATTTCGGCTTCTGCACGCGTTCTTGTTCCATGTCTTCTAATTAAACTTTCTACCAAAAATAAATTGTACCTGTCCAGATAAAAACAGCCAATGGTTGTTGGCATGATCTGGCAATGTCTCCAATACATTTTGAGACATAATTTCTATTCGCTTCGGAAACACTTCAGCCCCTAAGCTCACTTCTATGGCTCGAATGCCATCACGAAACCCGCTGTACTCGAATCCCAATGCGAATTTCGTATTCAATCCGGGATGCAACTTCAATTCCGAAAACCCCAACAGGTTACTTCCTCTTCCATAAATGTTCGAGTTGTAATGAATCAGAGGGTCATACCTTTCCGTTTCTATGGAATACCCGTTGAAATTTGGATCCAAGTAAAGAATTTCGAGGTAGATGGGACGTGTCATTCCTAACGTTCCTCCCAAGCCCCAAGTGCGATAGATTTGCACTCCTGATTTTCTCATTTTATCTGTGATCATTCGCTTCTGACCGTACGTAAAATTGAGTACGTAAAAAGCATTCAATTTACCATAGTAATAGGGTTTAGCACTTGGGTCCTGGAAGTATGTTTTTACTTCCTTTTCGTGCTTCACAAAATTGAAACTACATTCGAGTAAATTGGTCTTGTAGCCGCGTTTAAACCAACCCTTGGTGTACGAACCTCCCCAACCGTTGGTGCGAATGTTCAAACTACCTTGCTTGGAATGACTATAAAAAACTACACCATCTTTTTTTTCTTTCGTTTGAGCAATTACCCGAAACGAAAGAACACTCAACAGAACCAAGACGAGGGTGCGTATCATTAGAACAAAAGTAAATCATTCAGTTCAAGTAATGCATGAACAACGTAGATTTACAACAAAGAAAAATTATGGCAAAAATGAATATGGTTTATGCGGGCGATTTGCGTTGCGAAATTGTCCATGAATACAGTCAATCTCAAATAGAGACTGACGCACCACTAGACAATCAGGGAAAAGCACAACGATTTTCCCCAACCGATCTTCTATGCACCTCCTTGGCTACGTGTATTATCACAACTATAGCCATTGCCGCTCAAGCCAGAAAATGGCCTTTTACAAATGCCAAAGCCAGTATTGAAAAGATCATGCAAGACAACCCACGAAGAATCGGTGAAATCAAAGTTCACATTACCATTGGTAAGCATGGTTATTCGGAAGAAACAAAAGAAAAAATCAAAGCGTACTCCAGAGCATGCCCCGTAAGCAGGAGTTTAAATCCTGAAGTGATTCAGACGGTAACGTTCGAATTTGAGGACTAAGGCTGAGTAGCTACTTTATCGTATGCACTGCACTTTTCGTGCTTTTTGTGACAAGCAACGGTGCTGAATAAACCAAGTGCAACTAGAGCAAACAATAAGAGGCGTAGCGATTTCATTCTTTTCTTTTTTAGATTTTCAAATGTAAACGAATATTCCAAGAACAGGTTTCAAAATTGTTTTTCAGTTATCAACATATTCATCAACTTGTAAGAACTGCCCTGCTCTTTTTGCTGTGCATGCATGACGCGTGCGCTCAAAAAGAGGTGCACACCTTTTTGAATTACAAAACAAAAATCAATTCCCCAGAACTTGTCTTGAACCAACTGCATCTCAGTGGCTACCCCTATGCTCATGTTACATTAGACACCGTAATTGAACAAAAAAACGAAAACGCGTACCATTGGACCGTTCAATTGGGAAATCGCATTTACTGCGATAGCGTACTTTTCAACTCAGATTTATTGCATCAAAAAACGCTCTATCGAATGATTCATATTGCACCCGGCATGATATACAATGAGCGTGATTTAAAAAAAATTCCGCAACGCATCAATGCCATTTCAGGTGTTCGTATGATTCAGAATCCTCAAATAATTTTCTTCGAAAAATCGTTTCAAGTGCGCATTCCTTTGGAGCGCGTCAAAAAAAATAAGTTAGATGGAATCATGCAACTTCAAAATGACCCCGCTCAAGCCAAGTCCATTGTTACGGGAAATTTAGATCTTGAATTGCATAACCTCTTGAAACGATCAGAGTCTTTTCATTTTCTGTGGAAAAAGCCAACTACAAATAGTCAATACCTGTTGGCATCTCTGCAATTACCTTATGCATTTGGACTTCCTATAGGCATGAATGCCGAAATACAAGCTTTTCTCCGCGACTCAACGTTCGCGCAGTCACAACTTAAAATTTCAACTTACGGTTCTGCGCGTGCCGATGATGGTTTAACCGTATACCTTTTGAAAACCAACAATGTTCGATTTCGGGATGCGGCAGCCCTTGGCAACACAAAATCGTTACTTTATGGATTGCAATTTGGAAAGCGAAGGGGAAATCTTTCAGCCCTACTTCCCGAAAAAGGTTTTATGTTTCAAATTGGAGGTCACACTGGTCAACGTAAAACAATATCTACCAATACCAATACCATCATTTATGGATATGAATGTACCGTTCAACTGCATGCTACCAATCGAAACCTATTCTTTCAATCTAAATTTTTAAGTGCTGGAACATTTGGCGCCGCATTCTATGATAATGAAGCTCAGCGCATCGGAGGAATGAACAGTATTCGTGGGTATTTTGAAGAAAGCATCTCCGCATTTCACTACGCGCTGGTTCAATCCAATTTCGGAAGACGCTTTGGCAATTCGTTTTCAACTTACATCACCACTGATTTCGCCCAAATAATTCAGCCCCAAGATAGGCAAGTTGGAAGTTTTGGAATTGGCACTACGTTGCTGCAAAACAACTCCTCTGTTGCACTTTCATTTGCTTGGCCTTTTGAGAGGGGCATTGCATTTGAGGCCTCCAACACACGTCTTGGGATTCAGTTCAATACCTACTTTTAGAATACTTATTCACAATTTCTACGATTCGTGGAACCCCTTGTATTTTTACGGACATGAATATGATGGATCTTCTTATTGGATTTTTTGCTGGAATTGTTTTCTGCTATTTTGTGGTTTTGCTGACGCGAAAAAAA
>JBJTWB010000295.1:0-2812 GCA_046081505.1 Bacteroidota bacterium
CAACTGCTGGAGCAGGTTCACATGTTGTTACTTTTGATAGTGATGCATACTGCACAGCAGAATCTACAATAACCATTGATGTATTCACTCAATATGATGCAACCATAACACAACCCTCACCGCTTTGTAACAATGCTGCTGCACTGACTCTTACCACTGTTGATTCTAATGGCACTTGGACTGGCACCGGAGTTGATGCAACCGGTGCAATAACTCCTTCCAACCTAACCCCTGGTTTTTATTCTGCTATTTATGAGATTTCTGGTTTGTGCGGAAATATTGATTCCATATCCTTTGAAATTTTGAATGTACCCGACGGAACCATCACTCCAGCCGGGCCTTTTTGTCAATTCGACCTGCCTCAAAACTTAATTGCCAATACTCCGGGTGGCACATGGAGTGGCCCAGGAATCACAAGTTCATCAAACGGAACATTTGGAAATACAAATACACCCGAAAACACGTACACCATAACATATACACTTGGTGGCCAATGCGGCGGGTCATGGAATACAGATATTATTGTCTATGAAAACATTGACGCAACCATTAACAACCCCGGTCCTTTCTGCGAAAACGAGCCCATCTTCAACCTCACTACATTGAATACTGGAGGTGTTTGGAGTGGTACGGGGGCAATAACAGCAAACGGAGCGATTGATCCTAGTGTTCTTGGACCCAATACATTTACATTCAATTATGACATCAATAACAACGGTTGTTTAACACATGATGAGATTGACATTGTTATTCATCCCTTACCAGTAGTTTCTTTTGATGCTGATGTTTTGGCTGGATGTGCACCTCTTTCTGTTTCATTTCAAAACACCTCTGTAACCGCCAGCACGAGTTGCGTTTGGTGGTCCAATGGTCAACCTATTGGAAATGGATGTAGCAATTTCAATTATACGTTTAATGATGTTGGTTGCTTCGATATTCAACTGACCAATACAGATGGCAACGGATGTAGCAGTAGCACAAGTGTTGCAGATTACATCTGTACCGTAAATCCACCCATCGCCTCTTTTACATGGTTCCCAACAACTCCAGCTACTATAGATCCTGAGGTTACTTTCACAAACCTGTCATTGGGAAATCTGATAAACAGTTGGACCATCAATGGTCAAACCAATTCAGAGGTAAACCCGATCTATTTTATGCCTTCTGACATTGCTGAAACGTTTGATGCTTGCCTTTCAATTGAAGGATTATATGGGTGCACAGACCAAGTTTGTTACACGGTTACAGTTGACAGAGAAGAATTCATTTTTGTTCCGAATTCATTTACGCCTGATCAAGATGGCATCAATGATGTCTTTATGCCCGTAATGTTTGGTATTGATGAAGAAAATCCGAGCTACTACCTAGCAATTTATAATCGTTGGGGTGATGTCATTTTCGAAACCACAGATTACAAAAAAGCCTGGACTGGTAATGTACATAACGGAAGTTACTATGCACAAGACGGTGTCTATCTCTGGGTATTGAAAGTGAAATTAAGTGAAAGTGACCTTACACGAGAAATGCAAGGACACGTTACTTTGGTTCGCTAGTTAGAAGTTTATTTTTAATCCGGTAGATAAACTATACAACTCTGGTCCTTTATTCTCTTTGAAGACAGAAAGTAGACCCGTTTGCAAATACCAAGTTAGAACATCTCCGAAACCAAAATCAGCATAAATGTCTACTTGGAATGGATTCAATCCATAATTACCCTCCAAACGTTGTTTTTTCTTTTCGCCATCTTGTTCCCATTTGTAATAGGCATTACTGCCAATTCGATAACTTCCAATGCATCCTATACTTGAGTGAAAAGCGGTATAATCACCATCACTATCTTTTTTCAACCTACCATTAAATTGAAAAATAAACGGTACTTGAATGTAATTGGCATTCAACGTACTTAACTTGTAATTCGGGGTAATTCCAGTTACAAAAGAAAGGGAATCTTGTTCTTGTAATTTATACTCTTTATTCAAAGCAATTGTATTGAACTGGAAACCTAGCCCTGTGCAAATACGCGCGTGACTCTTATCTAAATCCCATGTTGCATTTAACACATTGAAACCAACATAAGAACTAACATTGCGTCTGCCGGTATTACCCAACCATCCCTCGGTTTGAATTTTCTCATTTTCATCCATTAGAAACAAAAACCCGTAACGTAAACCACTGAACCCGTACCATGAAAAATCTTTCAATTGAGGTTTTTTCTTTCCATTTGCAACTTGTATTACAGCGGAAGAATCTGGATAAATATCAATCTTCATTTGTCCAATTCGTAAGCGCAAAGTGTCATCGCTTTTAGGCTGAATGGTAGTATCCCTAACTTCTACTATTGAATATGCCATGGCATTTGAATGATAAGTCAAAGCCGCCAAGCATAGAATTGATAAAAACTTTTTCATGAATTTAAATTATAAGTGAATTGATTTTCCTTTGTAAGCTATTTGAATGTAATCCTCTTCTTCGTTATTCTTTGATTTGATTTTTTGCCAAATTTTTTTGGCTTTTTGGAAAAACGATGTACGATTTTCCCACTCTAATTTCAACCAAGATTTCACAGTAAGATACTCTTCTGGTTCTACAACTTCCATTTCCTCAGCAACCAAATTTTGCTGCAGCCCTTGAATAGAATCTTGTGCACATAAAATTGAATCTTCTTTCGCCAATGCAATTGCGTTATTGTTGATGTCAACATAGGTTGTGCCCTGATACTGTGGAAAGCCCACATTAGGCCACCACGCGTTGTTGTTCCATTCCCAAGGATTTAAGTATACTACTCCTCCACAACCGTTGAAGGGAATATTGG
>JBJTWB010000296.1:0-14772 GCA_046081505.1 Bacteroidota bacterium
AAGCATGATGAAAGCTGAATTAAAGCGAATTGAGAAACTTGAAACTTCCAATGCTGCAGGAAGTGCAATGACGAAAGCCCATCGCGCACACGTGGTACAGCTTATTCACCAGGCATTTGAATCGAACTAAATAAGAATACGTTGAATGAGGCGCAGGCTATGTGAATAGCCTGCGTTCTTTTTATGAACCCCGTGATAATCCATGGTGTCTATTCGAAGTTCTCCACTTGCATGAAGAATTGAGAAATGATCCATGTTGCGAATGATGATACCTACGTGTGTAATTTTTCCTTCGGAATTATCAAAAAATGCAAGGTCGTTGGTTTGCGATTCTTCGAGTAGATGAATGGTGGTTCCCATGTTGGCTTGTTGGTAGGCATCTCTTGGAAGTTCAATACCTAAACACCGAAAATAGGTTTGAACTAAACCGCTGCAATCTAGACCAAAAAAAGATTTTCCTCCCCAAACGTATGGAATGCCACAATGCGTTTTGAAAAGTTCAAGAATATCAACTGAATCAAGCGGCATTTCCGGAAGATAAGAACCCGGTGAAATTAAAATTTTTTTACCTGCTACATCAACGAATTTTGGAAGTGATGAATGAACTTTTTTTAAGTCGGGTTCGAATTGTTTTTTGGAAACTAATTTCAGGTCAATCCATCCTTTGTAGTTGTCTTGAATGGTTCGAATAAACGCCCATTTTTCTGTTCGATCCAAAATCTCATAGGTTTCACCAAAGAGCAATTGAGAAACTTGTTCACTGCGTTCGCTATTTTCAGCACGAAGTGGAATAAGACTTATTAAACATTGACCTGTTTCCATGATTCAAAGATGCATAAGTAAATTAACCTTCGTGCAATTGAACGAAATAATTGTTCAATGAATCGTGTGAATTCTTTCAAAAAAATTCTACATTTACAAAAAATCATTGTCATGTGGCGCGAACAAGACAACAAACTAGTTAGAGAATTTAGATTCAAAGACTTTCAAGAAGCATTTACTTTTCTTACTAGAGTAGCATTTCTTGCAGAGAAACATAACCATCATCCAGCTTGGTTCAATGTCTATAACTATGTTCGAATTGAATTAAGTACGCATGATGCTGGAGATTTGGTGACTGAAAGAGATAGACGCTTGGCTGTGGCTATCGATGAAATTCTTCAATAGGTATTGAATTTCCAAGCACACTAACTAACTTCGCGGCTGGAAGAAAACGCTTCCACCAGGAAATCTTTATGAGTCAAAACGTTAATTCTGCAGAAATGTCTGCGGTTACAGAAAAAATGGCCTTGCATAACCACGAACAAGTGGTATTCTCTCAAGACAATGCAACCGGCTTAAAGAGTATCATTGCAATTCATAACACCACCCTTGGTCCTGCAGTAGGAGGAACACGCATGTGGTTATATTCATCAGAGTCCGACGCACTAACTGATGTGCTCCGACTTTCAAGAGGAATGACCTACAAAAGCGCATTAGCTGGTTTGAATATTGGAGGCGGTAAGGCTGTGATTATAGCTGATTCTAGAAAAGACAAAAACGAAGCTTTGTTGAGAAGCTTCGGAAAGTTTGTCGATGGTCTTGGTGGCAGGTATATTACTGCGGAAGATGTAGGGATCGGAACGAGAGATATGGAATATGTGAAAATGGAAACCGATCATGTGGTTGGATTACCCGATTATATGGGTGGCGGTGGAGATCCAAGTCCGGTAACAGCTTACGGTGTTTACATGGGAATGAAGGCTTCAATGAAGGAGCTTTCTGGAACAGATTCACTAGCTGGAAAAACAATTTTAGTTCAAGGTGTTGGTCATGTGGGCGAATACCTTGTAGATTATTTGGTTAAAGAAAATGCCAATGTACTGATCTCAGATATTCACGAAGATCGTGTGAAGGAAGTAGTGAATAAATATGGGGTGAAAGCAATTTTGCCCAATGAAGTTTACTCTACCAAAATGGATATTTACAGCCCGTGTGCACTTGGTGCAACTGTAAATGCTGAAACGCTCAATCAACTTACGTGCTCTATTATTTGCGGTGCCGCGAACAATCAATTGGCAGTAGAGGAGGAAGATGGGAAGAGGTTACTTGAAAAAGGAATTCTATATGCCCCTGATTATTTGGTAAACGCAGGTGGAATCATCAATTGCTATTGGGAAATTATTGGATACAATAGAAACGCATCATTATCCCAAGCTGAAGAAATTTACAATACAACCAGAAGAATATACAACCTTTCGAAGGAGCAGAATATACCCACTTATCTCGCTGCAAATCAACTTGCAGAACAACGTATTGCAGCCATAGGAAATATCAAAAAACGTTATTGATCGCATCATGCTAAACAGAAGACACATTAGAATAAAGGTGTTGCAAATATTGTATGCCTATTATTCAGAGGAGGGAGCCGATGCACCGCGTTATGAGAAGATGCTATTCGAGAGTATTTATCGCTTTAGAGACATGTACGTGGCTTTTTTGCAGCTGCTAGTAGAGGTTCAAACGCATGCCATTGAGAAGATAGAAGCAGGAATGAATAAGCGTTTACCTTCTCCAGAGGATTTAAATCCGAATACAAAATTTGCGGTTAATGCTTTGCTTCTGAATTTATCACATTCTCAAAATTTAGAGCGGGCCTATAAAGATTCTCATTTGAATTGGAGTGAAAATAGAGATTTGACAAAACGCATGTTCAAGGAAATTCTTGAGTCACCAGAATATGAAGCATACATGCAAAGTGAGGAAAGAGGATTTGAGCATGACAAAGATTTTATTGTTCGCTTGTTTAAGAAGTATTTGGTCAATCATGAATTAATGCATGATTTCATTGAGGATCAAGGTATTTTTTGGAATGATGATTTAGACCTGGCTGCAAGTATGGTTTTAAGATCTCTGAAGGCCATGAACGCCGCCGATACAGATATTGAGTTTTTACCCTTGTGGAAAGATGGTGAAGAGGAAGAGGTGTTTTGTAGAGACTTATTCAGAAAAACACTTGTCAACGGAGAAGATGTTACCAACAGAGTAGCAAAATTGACTCCCAATTGGGATCTAGATCGCATTGCTATAATGGATTTAATTCTCATTAAGATGGCGGCCGCTGAGGCAATGACATTTGAAAGTATCCCTTTGAAAGTTTCAATGAACGAGTATATTGAGCTGTCTAAATTTTATAGCACGAACAAAAGTGCAACATTTATCAATGGCGTTCTAGATAACCTCATACCGCAGCTTAAGGAGGAAGGTAAAATTCACAAAGTTGGAAGAGGTTTAATTGAATAAACTATGGGAAAGGTGTTGGTTTTTTCAGGTCCAACCGGAGTAGGGAAAACCTCATTTGCCATTCAAGTAGCCAAACATTACGGGACAGAAATCATATCAACAGATTCGAGGCAGATTTTTTCTGAATTGAATATCGGTGTTGCTAGACCGTCAATTGATGAATTGGCTGAAGTTCCTCATCATTTCATTGCAAGCCATTCCATTCATGAGCCAATTACCGCTGGAATATTTTTAGAGGCTGCCAGAGCTCGAATTGAGGAACTTTTTCAGAAGCATGAAGTTGTTGTGGTTGTTGGCGGAAGCATGCTATACACAGACGCGCTCTTGTATGGATTGGATGATCTTCCGTCAGATAAAAAAATAAAAGAAAAATTCGAAGTGCTGCTGAAAGAAAAAGGGATTTCGTTTCTTCAAGCACAACTTGAAATTCAAGACCAAGAATATTTCCTTGAGGTGGATAAACACAATCCACATCGTTTAATTCGTGCATTGGAAGTAATGGAGATAACGAAGGTGCCGTTCTCTCAATTGAGAAGGGGAGAGAAGGAGGAGTTAAATGCAGAGGCTCATTATTTTTTCTTAAATCGAGATCGAGCTGAACTTTATAATAGAATCAATGCGCGAGTGTTGCAGATGTTTGAGAACGGTTTGGTGGAAGAAGTAGAATCTTTGCAAGCGAATGCACATTTGAATGCATTGAATACGGTCGGATACAAAGAAGTTTTTTCAATGCTCAAGGGTGAATTGAACGAACAAGCTGCTCTTGAGTTGATTCAACAGCATACTCGAAATTATGCGAAGCGACAAATGACGTGGTACAGAAATAGAACAGATGTCAAGAGTTTAGACCTTTCTAACCTTTCCGTTACTGAGTTCTTGAATGAGTTTCTCTGAATATTTTTTCCATGAAGGTGTAAGGGCCATTTTACCTCTCTCAAGACAATCAATGATTTCTGGAATTAAATCTGAGTATTGCATTGCGGCCCTGAATAGCCATTGCAAACCGTGATGACGTTCAGCAACAGCCGCGTCGGGATCAGTTAAAACCAAGAATGCTTTTTCAATCATATGACCTTCTATTTCTTCCGTAACGTTCGTGTGAAAAAAAATACAAAAGGTTTCTCTTCGAATGGATCTTTCGGTTGTTGATTTGAAAATATCAAATATTGGAGCTTGAAATTCTTCAAGATGTTTGGCTCCAGCCTGAGCCATGTGGCTCAATACCCAAAAACCTTTCTTTTTTTGAATGTCTTTTAACTGATTATAGTTGTCTAAGAAAGTTTTTGCGTGGCTTGGTTGTTCTATCCAATGTTTAACTATGGTTTTTACTTCTGCAGCGCCCATGCCAGCGCGCAAGTATGGGAATAATTCATTTGAATTATTTTCTTTTTGGAGCTGTTGGCTCATCGTCATAATCTGTTTCTTTCAATTGATCAGATTTCACAGTTCCCCCCTTATACAACTGCTCAAGAAGTTGGTCAAGTTGCTCAGCACCGAGAGATTTTGCAATAATTTTTAGGTCTTTATCCATCAAATAAACCTTCGGAGTACTGGTTACATCCCATGTTGTTCTGAAGTTAACACTTTTAACTGTTGTCTTTCCTGTTTGTATGAGATCTTTGGCAATAGCTCCATCATTTTGGAACCAGTCTGCTCCATCACTTACATTGATCCAATCCAACTTCTTTTCTTGAATAAAGGTTTCCCATTTGTCATTTTCCAATTCGTTACCAATGGCATAAACTACGAATCCTTTGTTTTTGTATTTGTGGTACAGGTCTAAAAGCAGCGGGATTTCTTTTTTGCAATGACCGCAGGTGCTCTCCCAGATTACAACTAGCGTGTATTCTCCATGATTTTTGTACAAACTTGTCCAGTTTCCTTTTTCATTGGGAAGTAAAATTTCTTCAGCAATTTCCCCACACAAACAATCTCTTTTTTTGTCTGCAGCTTCCATCATGTCTTTTAATTTGTCAGCTTTCATCCAAGGGCATAATCCTTTTGCATAGTAGTTATCAATCATGTAAACAAAGAGCTCATCCATACACATGATTTTCGAAGTTTCACCGGTGTATGTTGCCAAATGAACCAAGTATTTGAACGTCTCTGCATTTCCCTGTGTAAGATCAACCACGCGTTTTACTTCTTTACAGACAGTGTCTGGAATCTGATACACATATTTTGTTAAAAAATCTTCGGCCAATTTGTGGAAAGCGGGCTCTCTAACAACCCTTGGATCGGTGAGATCTACTCGATCCCAATAATGATCAATCATCCAACGGTAATTTTGCTTTTGCTTTTCTTCGTCACTCAAATTTTGTGGTAATTCGGGTAGCACAAGCTCTTGAGACATTCTCAAGAACTTGGTGAAAAGGAGATTTGGATGATCTGCAATTATTGCATTTTGAAAATTGACAACTTCACGATTCAATTTTTCTAACTGCTCGCGGCATGTGTTTTTTTCAGCTTCAGATTTTAATGAGTCTGCTAAACACGCATCTAATGGTGCACGTAGTAGAAATTTATCTTTTAAGAATTTGATGTAGTTGAAGTAGACTTTATTGTTTTCAGAACGAAAAATTTCAACTTTAGAAATGTCTGCATCGGGTGTGCAATTCATGATAATGTCTTCATCAGCTACAATGAATTCAAAGTATTTTGGACCGGGCATCACCAAAGCATATCTGCCACATTCTTCAAATGGTTTCCCAGTGAAAAAGTAATTTCCTTTCGAGTCAACCCGAGCGGTGTCATTGTAATAGAGTTTATTGCCGTAGTAGTTAGCGAGATAAATGTCGGCGTCAGCAAGACCTTCAATATGTCCTTTGATGAAATGATTTGATGTGTTTTGTGCCGAAACTCCAATCAGGAGAAGGCAAAGAATTCCAAGAGAGAACAGCTTTTTCATAGATGAGTGAATGAAGAGTAAATTTAAAAAATCGTTGCACACGAAATAAAAATCATGCCGAATTGACGAAAAAAAAACGATTGACCTTTCGATCAATCGTTCCTTTCAATTTTTGTATTTATTTCTTCACAATACGTTCAGTGTATTGAGCTCCGTTGTGAGAAATTTTGATCAAATAAACACCGTTGTTTAAAGACTCAATATTCACCTTCTTTAAGGACCCTTGAGTAATTTTTTCACGGATAATTGCTTTTCCAGTGAGATCAAGTACTTGAATATCGCCACCTACAAAATTCTCTGGGAATTCAATGCTGATGTTGTCATTAGCAGGGTTTGGGAAAACAGAAACCTTTGAAATGCGTGCACTTGGCTTCACTGATATGCCGGTAGATTCAATTACTTGTACATCATCAATGTAATAAGTGCCTTGTCCGTTCGCTGCATCTGTTCCAAAGAAATCAATTGCGGCCAAAACATTGGCACCAGCTGAACCGTTTGCATTGTTTAAACTCCACTGGAATTCGTTGATAATACTTCCGTTCAAATAAATTTTGCCGACATCATTATCCATATCCGCAGTGATTTGAATGTCGAACCAAGTGTCAACACCAGCAGTGGCACCACCGCCAGCAACACCGCCAGTAGTCCAAGTTACATTTCCTGATCCATCGAAGAAGACATCACAAGCCCATTGATAAACGGTGCTGCTGCCTGACCAAGTATGCAATGCGTTGAAATACCCGCCAGTGCTTCCTGTTGGAATATACATTTTGAATTTAATGTCATACTTGCCCGAGTTGTATGGTCCAACAGGTAGAACAAGGTCTGTACCTTGACCGTCTATAATTACACTATTGGCACCGCTAGCTGCAAAGTCTGTTGAAACGATGCCATCTGAAGGGGTTCCTGTAGACCAATAGCTCCAAAGTGGATTTTGAGCAACTACGCCACTTCCGGCAGTATATGAATCAAAATTGTCTTCGAAAATAATTGTTTGAGCAGACATGTTAAGCACGCCTGCCATTGCGAAAATTGAAAGTAAATTTCTTTTCATTCGATTAGTTTATTCATATGAGAATAGCACGAATATACATTTTTTTTGCGTGGTTTGCAAAATCATGAAAATTTTATTGAGAAAAATGAAAACCTCTTTGCACAATGGGGTTGCGAATTACGAATTGTTATCAAAGGACTTCTCTTATGATTTAAATTCTTTAGTTGGTAAGCATGTACAATTGAATCATACCGGAAATTACTTCTGCTTGAATCACAAGGGGCCAATAAAAAAAACATTCGGGGAGGGGCTGTGTTGGAAGTGTTTCAATGAATCTCCTGCCGCATCACCGTGTATTATTCGTCCTGAGTTATGTCGAATTCATGAAGGAATTGCATTGAGAGGAGATGTGCAATGGGAAATGGAAAATCATATGCAAGAGCATATTGTTTATTTGTCATTCACTTCAGGATTGAAAGTGGGGGTTACACGTGGCTCGAATTTGCACAATAGATGGATAGATCAAGGAGCAAGAAGGGCCATTGTTCTAGCCAAGGTTCCATACAGGCAGCTTGCTGGTGAAATTGAAGTTTTGCTTAAGGAGCACCTCGCAGATAAAACAAACTGGAAACAAATGCTTTTGCAAGTCAACAGCTCAATTGACTTGAAAGAGGAACGAGAGCGAGTAATTGACTTACTGCCCGAACAGTATCAAGATTTTGTTGAGTTCGATTCCGATGAGATGGAAATTAACTATCCGGTGCTGCAGTATCCCCTTAAACCGGTGGCATTGAAACTGGAAGCTGTTCCTTACTCTGGGAAGTTGAAAGGCATTATTGGTCAATATTTGTTGTTTGAAAATGATTTGGTTTTTAATGTACGCGGCAATAGTGGGATGGAAATTGAATTGATAACAGAAGAATAATCTTGCTTCGTATTAAATTCCGTCTATATTTGTGTCACAGTTCAATTGATGATTCAAGTGATTCTTAGATTGTTCTGCGTTAAAATCAAATTTTTTATATGAACATTTTTGTATCAGGCTTAAGCTATAGCCTATCAAGCGATGAACTTCGCGACGTGTTTACATCTCATGGCGAGGTGTCAAGCGCAAAAGTAGTAACCGACAGAGAAACTGGCCGCTCACGTGGTTTTGGTTTTGTTGAAATGCCGAACGATGATGAGGCAAGAAACGCAATTGATTCTTTGGATCAGTCGGAAGTTAAAGGTAGAAAGATCAATGTGAAGGAAGCTGAAGAGCGTCCACGCAGAGAAGGTGGTTTCCGCCGATAAGATTTTTTTATTTAAAAGGGGGCCTCGGCCCCCTTTTTTTGTCTCTAAATTTGCCCAATGCTAGATGCAACTCATTTTTTTGAGGTTCATTCCAGTGTCTACTCGATTTGCCAAATTTCAAATCGTTTGGTTGCAATTGGTCTGGCGAATGGATACGTGGCCCTCTATGATGCTACGCTAGATGTTCAAGTTGGTGACGTGTTCAAGCTTGAAGGAGCTGTTTATGCCTTAGAATTTGACAGTAATAGCAACGTGTTGTTTGTTGGAAGTTCGAAAGGTGAATTTATAGCAGTGAACCTCTCGAATTCAGAAATAATCTACCGCGAGAATTTACAGATATCAATTCAGCAAATTAAGATACAACGAGACCAACTTTTAGTTGGATTGGCAAAAGGAGTGCTTCTTGTTTTTTCTCAAGAACTCAAAAGACTTGCAGAATTCCCCCTTTCCCAATTTGGAATTCGGTCCATGGTGACATTCGGAGACGAACGTCTTTTTGTTGGTTTGAAATCGAATGAAATACTTGAAATTGAGACTCATTTTTTCAATGTCGTTCACACCTATATCCTGGAAGAAAATGAGCGGCCAACCTGCTTGAACGTAGTCATGAATCGTCAGTTGTTATTTGTTGGAACCAATCGTGGTTTATTGCACTGTTGGAAAATTGGTACAGCTGATAACAAGGTTCAATTTCAATTGCATCAAGGTGCTATTTATGGAATAGAATTTCACGCGGGTACGGCAGCAAGTTTCGGATTTGACAAGAATTTAAAGTTTTGGGACGAGAAATCATTTGATTCAAAGGGCGTTTTTCATTCAACTAGAAGTTTAAATGCTGGTAAGTGGTTAACAGATTCACTTTTTGTAATTGGAGGTGACGATAAAAAAGCGACGGTCATTTCAGTATCCGTATGATTGGTGTATCTTTGACACTAACTATGAAAAAATCATTATTCGCAGCCCTGATAATAGCCGTAATGGCGAGTTGTGGCGTTACTAAAAAACAAGATTACACATCTGTTGCGAACCAAGTTGGATATTCAGAGACTAAAGTTATACGTCATCCGGAGTGGTCGAAAAATGCAACAATTTATGAGGTAAATGTTCGGCAGCATACCGCAGCCGGAACGTTCTCTGCATTGGAAAAAGATCTTCCAAGAATAGACTCTTTGGGTATAGATATTTTGTGGTTAATGCCCATTCATCCGATTGGAGAGTTGAACAGAAAGGGTAGCTTGGGTAGCTACTATAGTGTGAAAAATTATGTAGGAGTCAACTCAGAATTCGGAACGCTTGCAGATTTCAAACACCTTATTGCAACAGCGCATCAGTTAGGAATGAAAGTTATTATTGATTGGGTTGGAAATCACACGGCATGGGACCATCCATGGATGAACCAACATCCGGATTGGTATACGCGTGATGCAAATGGAAATGTTATTCCTCCTGTGGCAGATTGGTCAGATGTTGCCGACTTGAATTTTGATAATCAAGAAATGCGTAAAGAAATGATTCGTAGCCTGGAATTTTGGGTGAAAGAATGTGATATTGATGGTTACAGATGTGACGTTGCCATGATGGTTCCAACTGATTTTTGGGACGAAGCAAGGGCGGCACTTGATGCAATTAAACCTGTCTTTATGTTGGCAGAGGCCGAACAAAAAGATCATCATTTGAAGGCATTTGACATGTCGTACGGCTGGGAGCTGTTGCACATCATGAATGGTATTGCTAAAGGTGAGAAAAATTTGGATGAGATTGAAATGTACATGCAAAGACAAGCCAACGATTATCCAAAGAGTGCCTATAAGATGTGCTTTACAACCAATCATGATGAGAACACTTGGAACGGTACCGGGGGAGAACGTTATGGGAATAAGCGGAAGTTATTTGATGTTTTAGCTTTTACCTTACAAGGTATGCCATTGGTTTATTCTTCACAAGAAGGAGGCGAGTTAGATGAGATGGGTAATCCGAAAAGACTCAAGTTTTTTGACAAGGATACAGTCAATGTAAACGGATATATTCATTCTGAATTCTACAAAAAGTTACTTCAAGTACACCATGAAAATCCGGCGCTTTGGAACGGTGAATTCGGTGGAACTTTCCAAAGATTAAAAACAACCAACGAAGGCGTTTTTGCTTATGTGAGAACCAATGGTGAAAGACAAGTAGTTGTCTTGTTGAATTTTACAGAACAGGCGCAGACATTCAATTTTATTGATGAAACGCCAAGTGGAGATTTTCGGAGCATTTTCAACTCAGAAACATTTTCTATCTACGCAAAAAATCAACGAGCCCTTGGACCACTGGGGTATCAAGTGTTTTCGAAATAAATAGCAATGAAAAAATTTGAAGCGAAAATCGAAATACGATTTGCAGACATTGATGCCATGGGGCATGTAAACAATGCCACGTATTTCACTTATTTTGAGCAAGCAAGAATGTCTTTTTTTCGAGCGAAAATTGGGAAAAGTTGGAATTGGGAAAGCGATGGTTTAATTGTAGCCCGAAATGAAATTGATTACAAAAAACCGGTGTTACTTCAAGATGATATGTCTATTCTTCTTTGGGTTGATCAAATAGGTACAAAAAGCTTCACCGTTTGCTATGAAGTCTTGGTTGGAGAAACGATATGTGCTACTGGTAAATCAGTATTAGTGGCTTTCAATCATCAGTTAAGACAAACTCAAGAAATTCCAACGCTTTGGAAAGAGGCATTTATTTGAGAACGAAATGGGGAAGGATAAATTAAAAAAGTGGGAAGAGAATAAATCGTTTGCACACGTGTTTGAACCGAATTTGCTGCCCATCATCAAAGAAGAGCAGACATTTATGAAGGGAGAATGGCGTTCTAAATTCTATAAAAATGAAAACCCTTTGGTGGTGGAGTTGGGCTGCGGTAAAGGCGAGTACACCGTGGGTATAGCTCGAAGAGAGTTAAATAAAAATTTCTTAGGTGTAGATGTCAAGGGGCATCGGTTTCATAAAGGTGCTAAAGATTCTCTAGCTGCAGGGTTAATTAACGTTGCATTTCTTCGCGCCAGAATTGAATTCATAGAAGCATTCTTTGCTGAAAATGAATTGGACGAAATCTGGTTGACATTTTCAGACCCCATGCCCAATGATCATGATGGAAATCGGAGAATTACTTCGGGATATTTCATGAAACGCTATGCCAAACTGTTGAAGTCGGGTGGTATAGTGCACATCAAACATGATAACCCGGGTATTTATGAGCGCGCCTTGATTGAGATTCCACAAATGGGAGGGGAGGTTGTGCTTCACGACTCGAATATCTATGAATCGGGATTTCTCGCCAATGTTCCTAGCGAATTGAAAGATGTCCTAGAAATTCGAACATATTATGAGCAAATGTGGTTAAATGAGGGTAGGAAAATCAAATATATACAGGCGGTGATGCCACTAAAGAAATAAATATGTCAGTTTCAAAAACAGCTATCCTTGAAGCACTAAAGAATGTGCAAGAACCTGATTTGAAGAAAGATTTGGTGACGCTTAATTTGGTTAAGATTATTTCTGTTGAAGGGAATAAAATTCACTTGGAAGTGAAGGTGAGTAATCCGGCCATGCATGCCAAACTGCGAATGATGGAGGCTGTGAAATTTGCAATTCATCGTGTACTGGGAAATGAATTTGAAGTTCAAACAGAAGTTGTTTCTCTTTCAGGTGAGGAGCGTGAAGGCGAATTACGCAGAGTGCTTCCTGGCGTAAAACAAATTATTGCCGTAGCCAGTGGAAAGGGGGGAGTTGGAAAGTCAACGGTCTCAGTGAATTTAGCAGTTGGATTGGCCAAACGAGGGTATCGTGTAGGCTATTTAGACACTGATATTTATGGGCCTTCGGCACCCACTATGCTTGATGTTGTGCTGGAAAAACCGCGGTTAGTTGATGATGAAAATGGTGCTAAAGTGATGCTGCCTGTTGAAGCATATGGAGTGAAGGTGATGAGTATAGGCTTTTTTACTGACCGAGATCAGGCCATTGTTTGGCGGGGCTCAATGGCCAATAAGGCTTTGCTTCAGATGGTGAACGATGTGAATTGGGGGGAATTGGATTTTCTTATTCTTGATTTACCACCAGGAACCGGAGACATTCACTTGAGCATTGTTCAATCTATACCGTTAGATGCTGTGCTCATTGTAAGCACTCCACAAGAGGTAGCACTGGCCGATGCAAGAAAGGGAATTGCCATGTTTCAGTTGCCGGCAATCAATATTCCAATTTTAGGATTGGTAGAAAATATGGCTTGGTTTTCTCCCGCGGAATTACCAAATAATAAATACTACTTATTTGGTTGTGAAGGAACACGTCAGCTAGCCGACGAATTGAATCTTCCATTAATAGGAGAACTGCCTTTGATACAAAGTATTCGTGAGGCTGGCGATGTAGGTCGCCCATCGGTTTTGCAAGAAGGAACTCAAGTTGAGGCGGTTTGGGAAACGTTTTTAGTTAATTTTGAAAAAGAGTTGAGGTTGTTGCCGTTTCGTAAAAAACAAATTGTTAAAGATGTCGAATAATCACGAGTTATTTGTTAAGGTTGATCAGGCTTTGAATCAGGTGCGTCCTTATTTAGAAGCCGATGGAGGCGGAATTGAACTTATTCAAGTGACCTTTGATTTGGTAGCACAAGTGGCTTTAAAAGGTGCTTGTACAACCTGCAACATGAGTCACATGACGATGAAGGCTGGTGTGGAAGCGGCAATTAAATCAGCAGTCCCCGAAATTAAATCGGTAGAGGCGGTTGCTCTCTAAGTCCTTATTTGTACAACTCTTTTCGCGCTTCTTTTACTTGAGAATTGGTGATGTATTCATCATAGCTCATACGCTTGTCAATGCATCCGTTCGGAGTTAATTCAATGATTCTATTGGCAACGGTCTCTGTAAACTCATGGTCATGACTACTGAACAACGCAATGTGCTTCCAGTCTTTCAATGCATTGTTGAAAGCGGTTATGCTCTCAAGATCGAGGTGATTTGTGGGTTCATCAAGAAGCAGACAATTCGCATTGGTTAGCATCATGCGTGATATCATACAACGCACTTTTTCTCCTCCTGAGAGAACATTGGCTTTCTTCAATACTTCTTCACCACTGAAAAGCATTTTGCCTAAGAAACCACGCACATAGGTTTCATCCTTGTCTTTTGAGAATTGTCTTAACCAATCAATTAGGTTGTCATTCGTGTTGAAGAATTCCGCGTTGTTATTGGGTAGGTAGGCACTTGTAATGGTGGTTCCCCATTCTACGCTTCCTTGATCAGGAGATAAATTTGTGGTGATGATTTCGAAGAATGCGGTAATGGCAGAATGGTCTTTTGATAAGATGGCAACTTTGTCTCCCTTAACTAACGTGAACTCAATATTCGCGAAAAGGGTTTGTCCGTCTTCTGTGTATTTAGCAAGATTTTCGACACGTAAAATTTGATCACCGCAATCACGTTCAGGTTTGAAAATAATACCCGGATACTTTCTTGTACTCGGTTGTATGTTGTCTATGACTAACTTGTCAAGTAATTTCTTTCTGCTTGTTGCTTGCTTCGATTTAGAAGCATTGGCACTAAATCTTTCCACGAACTCTTGAAGTTCTTTTCTTTTATCCTCTAACTTTTTATTCTGATCAGCACGCTGTCTCGCGGCCAATTGCGAGCTTTCGTACCAGAACGTATAATTTCCTGTAAATAATTGAATTTTACCAAAGTCAATATCTACCACATGGGTGCAGACCGCATCGAGGAAATGTCGGTCGTGAGAAACAACAATAACGGTATTCTGAAAATCAGCAAGGAAATTTTCCAACCACGCAATGGTCTCAACATCGAGGTCATTGGTTGGCTCATCGAGTAAAAGAATTTCAGGATTTCCAAATAAGGCTTGGGCCAATAGCACTCGAACTTTTTCTTTTCCGTTGAGTGTGCTCATTAAATTGTAATGCAAGTCATCTTGAATACCCAAGTTACTCAGCAATTGCGCCGCATCACTCTCCGCATTCCAACCATCCATCTCAGCGAAAAGGACTTCTAGTTCAGCGGCTTTTTCGCCATCGGCATCTGAGAAATCTTCTTTCGCATAGAGGGCGTCTTTTTCTTGCATGAGGGTCCAAAGTTTTTTGTTCCCCATAAGAACGGTTTGTAACACGGGTACTTGATCGAATTCAAAGTGATTCTGCTTCAAGACACTCATGCGCACCCCGCTGTCCATGTTTACTTGACCGGTGGTAGGATCAATTTCACCTGATAATATTTTCAGAAACGTAGACTTTCCAGCACCATTCGC